>NZ_BCSL01000058.1:0-13483 GCF_001570845.1 Dietzia papillomatosis NBRC 105045
CCGACTTCGTGGTCGGAGCTCTTTGCCGCCGTCTTCTTGGCCGGGGCCTTCTTCGCCGAGCTCGAGCTGCTCTTCCTGACCGACGACTTCCTCGCGGAGCCGGAGTCCTCGTCGTCGTCGTCCTCGTCGTCGTCGTCTTCGTCGTCGCTGGCTTCGTCGCTCGCCTCCTCGCGCTCTTCGACCGTGAATGCCTCTCCCCCGGCCGCCTTGGCCTCGACGAGCTCCTTGAGCTGGATCTGGTAGTCGTCCTCGTACTTCTCCGGCTCGAAATACCCGTGATCCGGACGCGGCCGAGGCCGCGATGGAGGTGTTCGTCGACCGCTCCGCCCGGTACTACCGCCGCTACCTGGCCGACGTCATCTCCCAGCCCGTGAAGTGGGAGCTCTAGCTCATACCCCGTGACGCGCCAGGTAGGCGGCGGTGGCGGCGTCAGCGGGAAGGAACGTCTCGATGACCAGTTCGGACAAGGTGACATCCAGAGCGGTTCCGAACGTTGCCATCATCGCCAGGAACGACAGACGCGCATCGCCGACCTGAACGAGCAGCGGAACATACACGGGATTCGCATCGGTGTCGGTCGGCTGTCGGTCGTCGGAACCGTGGTGGGGGTAGGCGGCCAGCTCATCGTGGAGCGAGAGCATCTCGGTGTCAGCGAACGCCAGCGCACTCCGACGAAGTCCGCCGAGCACGAATGCGCGCCACTGGGAGAGGTTGGCGATGTGAGGGGCCATGCCCTCCGGATGCAGCGTCATGCGCAGCGCGTTCAGTGGTCGCTCGGCGAGCAGATCCGGGGAGACGACCTGGGTGAGTACACCGACCGCGGCGTTGGTCTCGAGCACATTCCACGTCCGGTCCACCGCCAGGGCCGGGTACGGCTCGTGGGCTGCGAGAATCTCGCGCACCGCAGTCCGAACCGATGCCATTCCGGGAGAATCCAGGTCATTCTCGGAGTAGCGCGGCGCGAAGCCGGCGGCCATCAACAATTGGTTGCGGTCCCGCAAGGGGACATCGAGGTGCTCCGCAATCCGAAGCACCATGTCCCGGCTGGGTTGGGACCGCCCGGTCTCCACAAAACTGAGGTGACGAGTGGAGATGGCGGCCTCGTTGGACAACTCGAGCTGGCTCACTCGCCGATGCATGCGCCATTGCCGGAGCAGTGCGCCGACAGAAACGGAGGCAGCGGTGCCGGTGTTCGTCGTCATGGGACAAGTCTGTCCCAGTAAACGACGCGGCTCCATGACCTCCCAGGTAATCGACGCCACGACCCGGCTGAGTTCAGAGTGGAGTCCGGACGATCGGAACCGCCGATAGTCCGACTTCGTGGGAGGGCGACATGACCGACATCTACTACGCGGACGATCTCGAACCCGGCCAACAGATCCCACTCGGGAGCTACACCATCACCGAGGAGGAGATCGTCACCTACGCACGGCAGTGGGATCCGGTGTTCATCCACACCGACCCGACCGCGGCCGCGACAACCCCGCTCGGTGGCGTCATCGCCAGTGGACTACACACCCTGGCGATCTACCAGCGCTTGGCCGTGCCCGCCTTCTGGTCCCGTTTCACGGGAGGGGTGGGACGCAGTTTCGAGATTCAGTTCCGTCGGCCGGTGCGGCCGGGCACCACATTGACCGGACACCTGACAGTGCAAGAGATGACTCCACGACCCGAACGCGGCGATGCGAAAGTGACCATAACCGCAGAACTCGCCGACACCAGCGGCGAGACCGTTCTCGAGCTGACCAACCATTCCGTACTCCCGCTCCGCAGCCCCGGTGCGCGTGGTCGTCCCGGGCTACATTGGCGCACGTAGCGTCAAGTGGCTCGAGGAGATCGCGGTCCGCAGCACTCCCTGGGCCGGCTACTTCCAAGACGTGGTTTATCGGCTGCTGCGCGAAGACCAGTCACCTGCGCCCGGGATCGGGATGCCCCTGGGCCTGGTGGCCCTGAATTCCGACGTGGTGTCCCCCGGCCGACGGTGCCAGGGTCGCCCCGGGGCCGTTGGAGATCCGCGGTTACGCCTTCTCCGGCGGCGAGCGGTCGGTCTCTCGCGTCGACGTCTCGCTGGACCGTGGAGTGACCTGGGAGCCGGCCGAGTTGTTGAACGACCATTGTTCGCGCATGGGACACCTCGGCCGCCACGCAGCCAGAGGACGAAGCCGCGCTGTGGAACCCAAAGGGGTCCGTCAACAACGCCCGCCCCCGCATCACCGTGCACGCGGTGTCGCCCGATGAGCGCAACAGGCAACCTGACGGCTAGGTCCGCACCCCGCACTGCGACGCGGTTTCAGCATCCCGCGCCGGGTCGCACCGCGAACGGATCCCGCTGCGGCACCTCCGCGCACCGATCCTCACGATGAAGACACCCCATGCGTCCGTTCTGGGGTCAGGCGAACTATCGCAGGGCTTCGCCGAGGCGAGCGGCGGGCGTGAGGTCGGCGGCGAGACCGCCGCCGGTCGCAGCCCGGGCAAGAGCGCGACCCAGCGCAGGTGCCTGCTTGAACAGATTGTGACCGGCCACGAAAAGGGCAGAGTCTGCCTCCCACACGGCCACGCCGTCCTCGCTCCATGGGAGGTCGGTCACCCAGCAGTGAAGAAAGTCGCGCGGCTCTGGGTGGAGACCGGGCAGCGCCCGTGTCACGTATTCGCGTGCGCGTTCGTCCAGCGATCGAATCGCCGCGGGGTCGATGAACGTTCCGTCGTCGCGGACGCCGACGGTGTCGCTGAGTCCGACCGAATAACTGCTGTTGCCCGGTAGCGGCGTCGCGTACACGCCGACTTCGCCGAAGACGCCGCTGCTGTCCTGCAGGCACGCGACTCGTGCCGGGGCGGCGGCTTTCACGTCGAAGGTCAGCCGGACGTGTGCGGCAAGGCGAACCGGCAGCGACAGGCCGACGCTGCGGGCCAGGCGGGCGGTTTCGCGGCCGGCGCACACGACCACCTTGGAGTAGACAGCCCGGTCGGTGACGCTGCGCACCTCGACCGTCCCGTCGGCGCGGGGATCGATGGAGATGACCTCTGCGGTGGTGACGGCATCTGCGAGGGCACCCGCGAGTGCCGTGATCGCGGTGCGGGTGCGGATCGCGCCGCCCGACTCGTCGAGCACCGCTGGCCCCGAGTACCCAGCGAGCAGCGGCATTCGCTGGGCGAGCTCGGCTGCATCGATCTCGTGCGCTTCCACGCCGCCGACCTGGTCGAGCACCCGCAGCCGCGCCAGGGCGCTCTCGCCGATCGCTACGACACCGTCTGATGAGACCAGCTCGACGTCGAAGTGTTCGGCCCACTCATCCCATACGCCGCGGCTTTCGCGCGCGAAAGCGACGAGCCGCGGGTCGTCGTGGGCATGCCGGAAAATCCGCGACTCGCCCGCGGACTGACCCGTTCCGGGCAGACCCGCCTCGTACAAGCGCACCGGCACGCCCTGCTCCCGCAGCGCGTACGCCGTCGACAGACCGACGATTCCGCCCCCGATCACTGCTACCTCGGGTGAACGCGTCGGGGCAACGTCGTCGTCAGTTCCTGTCATCGCGGTTCCTCGATCTGTTGGGGATGGGCGATAGGCCGAAACAGAAGGGGCCGCTGCCACGACGTCAACGGGCTGTGTCAGCCCGAAGTCACCGCGCGCAGCGACCCCTCATGTCCGGGTCAGTATTCCCGGTCTGTGGTGTCAGGCGGGGAGCTTGGAAGCCAGGACGTCGAGCTTCTCGATCGTGGGTTCGGAGAACAACGTGCCGGTGTTCTCGCCGAGCGCTTCCGCCACGGGTCCGGACAGGTGGGCATCACGTCCGGCGTCGTCCGGAAAGACGTCGAAGATCCCGAACGAGGTCGGCCCGAGGCGGATCGCGAACCACGCGGTGGTGGCCTGCTCTCCCTCGACAAGCGCACGGCCGCTGTCGAGGAAGTCCTTCACCTCGTCCTCCTTGCCGGGCAACGCGTCGAACCTGACCAGCAATCCCTTGGTCACACTCATGATGTCTCCTCTTCCTTTGTCGTGGTGCCCGCGAGTTGGGACACGAGCGCGTCGCAGAACGCCGACAGATCATCGGGCGTGCGGCTGGTGATGAGATTATTGTCGACCACGACCTCCTGGTCGACGACGTTCGCGCCGGCATTGCGCAGATCCGTGCGGATGCTCGGGAAGGACGTCAGCGTGCGACCAGTGACCACACCGGCCTCGATCAACGTCCACGGTCCGTGACAGATCGCCGCCACCGGCTTACCGCTCTCGACGAAGTCCCGGACGAACGCGACAGCGTCCTCGTCGACCCGGAGCTTGTCGGGGTTCACCGTCCCGCCCGGAAGCACCAAGGCGTCGTAATCGGCCACCGAGGCCTCAGCCACCAGCCCGTCGACGCCGAACGTGCCCGCCGGATCCAGATCATTCTCGCGGGCCTGAATCTCGCCCTCGCCGACCGAGAGGACCTCGGTCCGGGCGCCGGCCCGGTCCAGTGCCTCGCGGGGTTGCTCGAGCTCGACGCGTTCGACCCCGTCCGCGGCGAGGATCGCGACTCTCCTGCCCTGCAGATCTGCTGCCACGTCAGTTCGCCTTCTTTCCGCTGGACATACCTGGCTTGATGACAACCTTGGTCCAGCCCTCGGACCTGGCGTCGAAGTTCCTGTAGGCGTCGGCGGCCTCTTCCAGCGAGATCTCGTGGGAGACGATCCAGGACGGCTTCGCCTTGCCGGCCGCGATCAGGTCTCGGAGCCGGCGGTTGTACCGCTTGACCGGGGCTTGACCGTTGCCCATGGTCTGCCCCTTGAACCAGTGGGTGCCGAAGTCGATGGCCGCCTTGCCCTGCTTGGCCAAGTCGTCCTTGGCACCTGGATCCTGGGGGACGAACACGCCGACGGTGCCGATCCCGCCGGTGAAGCGCACCGAGTTGATGAGCATGTTCAAGGTGGCCGCCGTGTCTTCGTTGCCCTGAGGATCGTGGGCCTGATAGCCCACGCACTCGCAACCACGGTCGGCTCCGAGCCCCATCGTCTCGTCCAGTACCGCCTGCACCGGGTCGGTCTTGGAGTCATCGATGGCAATCGCACCGATCTGCTCGGCCAGCGCGAGCCGGTCGGGGTGGCGATCGACCACCATCACCTTCGCGGCCCCCTTGATCGTCGCGGACAGGGCAGCCATCAGCCCCACCGGTCCGGCCCCGGCGATCACGACGCTGTCGCCCGGGATCACGCCGGCCATCTCGGTGGCGTGGTAACCGGTGGGGAAGATGTCGGAGAGCATGACGTAGTCGTTCTCCTTCTCCTGCGCATCCTCACCCAGGCGCAGCGCGTTGTGGTCGCCGAAGGGGACCCGGAGCAGCTCCGCTTGGCCTCCGCCGTACGAGCCCATGTCCGCAAATCCGTATGCCGCACCGGCGG
This sequence comes from Dietzia papillomatosis NBRC 105045, assembly GCF_001570845.1. Taxonomy (NCBI): domain Bacteria; kingdom Bacillati; phylum Actinomycetota; class Actinomycetes; order Mycobacteriales; family Dietziaceae; genus Dietzia; species Dietzia papillomatosis. The sequence goes on from NZ_BCSL01000058.1 coordinate 5,374, forward strand.
CCGACGGGTCAGGCTGCGTGGTCAGGCAGTAATTCGTGAGACCGCGCTCGCAGTTCTTGCAGAACCCGCACGAAATGTTGAAGGGCAACACGACCCGGTCGCCCACCTTGACCTTCTCCACGCCCTGACCGACCTCCACCACCTCCCCCATGTTCTCGTGGCCGAACGTGCGGCCCTGCTCGAAGGAGGTCCGGCCCTCATACATGTGCAGGTCCGAGCCGCAAATATTGGTCGATGTCACCTTGACCAGCACATCGGTGGGACGTTCGATCTTCGCGTCCGGAACATCCGTGACCGCGACATCTCTGGGCCCCTGATAGACGACAGCCTTCATGGCGAGCCTCCAATGGTTGTGCTTGGCAAACCTCTGACTTCCCCACACTCACACGGGGATGATGCCGCGTCAACCGAATGGAGGGTGTGAAGTGGGCCGCCGTCTGGGATTGGGCAAAGAGACCGTGCGGAGGTGGGCGGTGCAGGCCGACATCGACGCCGGCGCACGCCCCGGCGTCAGCACCGACGAGGCCGCCGAGATTAAGCGACTCAAGGCCGAGAACCGGCGACTGACCGAGGACCTGGAGATCATGCGCCGGGCCTCGATCTTCTTTGCGGGGGAGCTCGACCCCCCGCAACCGGTGATCTGCGAGTTCATCGAGCAGATGAGAGCCGAGGGGCACGGGGCCCGAGTCGATTTGCCGTGGTCTGCGCAAAGCAGGTCTGCAGATCGCCGCTCGCACCCATCGGATGTGGACCTCCCCCGGCGGGCGGTAGCGGCCCGGGTCGTCAGCGACGCCGAAGTGGAGGACGTCGTCCGGCAGCTGGTGTAAAAGCCTGATGCGCAGGGACGCCGGAGGATGCAGCCAGCCGGGCTGTACGGGCATCGCAAGATGCTCGCCGAGGTACGCCGGGCCGGGCTGGCCACAGCGAGTCCGGGCGCGGTGGACCGTGCGATGCGCACGCTGGGCCTATCCGGGGTGGTTAGCCCCGGGCTAGCTGTACTGCCCACGCAGGTTGTGTACGCGGTCTGCGGGTGAGGCGCCTCGTAGCGCGGTGTGGCCGCGGTGGAAATTGTAGTGGTGCAGGAACGCCGGTAGGCGAGCCGCGCGGTCGGATTCGCTGACGTACGCGGCGGCGTAGGCCCATTCTTCGAGCATGGTGCGGTTGTAGCGCTCGACCTTGCCGTTCGTGTCTGTCGACTCGGGCTGACCCCGGATCGAAAGAGCGCATGACCACCTGGACCACCCGCGCCGAGACCGACGCGGACATCCCCGCGATCCGCGACATCATTCTGCGCGCCTTTCCCACCGCCGCCGAGGCCGACATCGTCGACGCCCTCCGCGCTGACCCTGCCGCGTGGATCGACGGGCTGTCGATGATCGCCGCAACCACCGACGGACGTCCGGTGGGCCACGCGCTGCTCACCCGCTGCCACGTCGGGGACGAGCCCGCCCTCCGGCTTCGGCATCCGCGCGTCGTTCGACGTCCCCGACGAGGCGTTGATGGCCCTGCCCCTCGACGACTCCCCTGCTGTCCCGGGCGGCGTCATCCGCTATCCCGCGGCGTTCGGGGTGTAACCGCGCGCGCAGTCGCGGCGACCGCGGGACCGTGAAGGCGGGGTGACCTCGTCGTCGTCGTAGGCTTGGCGACCATGTCTCCGACCGCGAACCTACGCCAGGAGCTCGACGCCGCCCGGGACCGATTCGAGCAGTACCGCGTCTTCGTGAGCACGGCGTTCGACGATCGGCCCGCAGGCGAGCTGTCCCGGGCCGTCGAGGCGGTGCTGCCGGACCTGGCATTCCATGAGGGGCAGGCGGTCGCGGCGGCGGTGGCTCTGGATCGGTTGGGCGCCGGCGCCGATCAGCCCGCGGTGATCCGGGCACTGGATCTGCTGCTCCTCGAGCAGCAGGCCGCGCGGCGCAGCCGGGACTTCCTGGCCGGCGTGGCCCGGGTCCTCGCCAACGTGAGGCGGCGCGAGGCGGGTTAGCCGGGTGGTCGGCGCCGGCGGGTTTCGCCGGGCGGCCGGGGCCGGCCAGCCGGGGCCACCGCGCGCAGCGGCGGCCGATCGGGCAGGCGGGGGCGGCCGGGCACGCCCCGGCAGCGCGACCGGAAACAATGGGTGCATGGCATCCCCGGAACAGCGCGCACAGTTCGAGCTCCTCGCCCCTCTCCTCGCCCGCGAGGGCGTCGATGTGTGGACCGCGTCCGTCGCTGACCTCGACGCCGGGATGGAGCGCGCCAAGCAGCGCCACGCCGCCGCGGTCGCCCGGGTCCGCGCTGTCCTGGACGCCCACGCCCGCGCCGACATCTCGGCCGCCGGCGCGGTCCGGGACCGGGCACGTGTGGCTGACGCTCCGGAGGGCATGGCCGAGCTGTGCGAGGCGGTGCTGCTCGACTGCGACGCCGCCACCGGCATCCGCACCGTGGTCCGCAAGCACGGGCCGGCGTCCGCGCTCTACGCCGCCGCGGCCATGACAGCGGCGGTCTTCAGCCGGTGGGCCGCACACACCGGGGACTCGATGGCTGAGGTCGTCGCCGCGCACGCCTGAGGGGCGGGCGCGAGCGGCCCGTTCCCGGTACCGCATGACCCGCGCAGCTCACCGAGTGGTCACAAAGGCAGCTCTTCAAACCTTTCTACCTGCGAGAACTTGAGCGGGCGTGACCACTCGGCGGTCCCCGCAGGTGCAACTTCTTCGCCCTGCTTTGCCACGGCCATTTTGGCGGGCGCCTTCGTCGCTGCGGCACTTCCGGCCGATGTTCTTCCGGCCGAGCTGCTCGCGCTCACCGTGCTGGCGGCCTCACTGGCGGAGCCGGTGCGCTCGTCGTCGTTGTCGTCGTTCTCTATACGCCCCGGCGCTCCGCGCCCAGGTAGGCCAGCACCGCCACCACCTGGGCGCGTGGCCGTGAGTAGCGTCGGCTCCTCCTCCGGCGAAGTGCGGCGAGTGGTTGGCCGGGATCTCCTGACTCACCGCCCCGCGGGCGACCGCGTCTCGATAGCGGGCGGGATCGACCGAGCCGACGGTCGGCGGGGTTGGAGGGGTGGCCATGGCGACCAGCTTGCCCCTCACGAGCGGAGAGTTGCACCGGTCCGAGGCTCACCGAGTGGGCGAAGACGCAGCCGTTCCGGCGACGCGTCCTGGGAAAACGTGGGCGGGTGTGACCGCGCGATGGGACTGCTACACGGTGGGCGCGGTCAGGCCGACTTCTTGGCCGGCGTCTTGCGGGCCGTCGACTTCTTCGCCGGGGCCTTTTTCGCGGTGGACTTTGAGGCTGTCGACTTCTTCGCCGTGCCCGAGCCGGAGCTGCCGGAGTCCGACTTGGAGGACGTCGACTTCTTGGCAGTCGACTTCCTCGCCGCGGCCTTCTTTGCGGGAGTCTTCTTCGCCGCCGTCTTCTTGGCCGGGGTCTTCTTCGCCGAGCCGCTTCCGCTCTTCTTGCTGGCGGTCTTCTTGGCGGAGCCGGAGTCCTCGTCGTCGTCGTCCTGGTCGTCGGCGTCGTCCGCCTTACCGCCCCGGTCCTTCACACTCGCCCGCAGAGCCGCGAGGAGATCGGCCACCTCGTCGTCGCCGTCATCGTCGCCCGAGGTGTCCTTCTCCTCCACCGTGAACGCCTCACCGCCGGCCGCCTTGGCCTCGATCAACTCCTTGAGCTGATTCTGGTAGTCGTCCTCGTACTTCTCCGGCTCGAAATCCGCCGCCATGGTCTCGATGAGCGACGCCGCCATCTTGACCTCCTGCGGCCGGACCTTCGCCTCCTTGTCCAGGCCCTCCAGGATCGCCGGGCGGATCTCATCCGGCCACAGCAGCGTCTGCAGCATCAGCACGTCCTTGTACACCCGCAGGGCGCAGAGGCGAGTGCGATTGCGCAGCGTGAATGTGCAGATGGCGAGGCGGTCCGTCTGCTGCAGGGCCTCCCGCATCAGCACGTACGCCCGGTTGGAGCGCGACGCCGGCTCCAGGAAGTATGCGTTGTCGAACGCCACCGGATCCACCTGGTCCGCCGGGACGAACTCCGTCACCTCGATCTCGTGGTTCTGCTCCACCGGCAGGCTGGCCAAGTCCTCCTTGGTGAGGATGACCATCTCGCCCTCTTCGGACTCGTACGCCTTGGCGATGTCGGAGAACTCGACCTCCTCGCCGTTGTCGTCCCGCACCTTCTTGTAGCGGATGCGGACGCCGTCCTTCTTGTCCACCTGCCGCGCGTGCAGGTCGTGGTCCTCCGTCGCCGCGTACACCTTGACCGGCACGTTGACCAGACCGAACGAGACCTCGCCCTTCCAGATGGATCGCATATAGGGAGTATGCGACAGATGCGGGGCGGCGGCAGCCGGACGGGAGGGCGGTGGCGGGGTGGCGCGGTGCCGCGAGGCGATTAGCAGACGGCACCTTTCCCCCGCGCTAGAAAACCCGGAGCCCGAAGTCTCCAGCGACCGCTTGGAGAGCGGCGTTGCTCAGCTCAAGGCCCATGCGACTGCGGACCTGCAGCTCCGTGCCGTCAAAGACAGCCCAACACTCGTGGTTGCCGAGGCGCGAAACGTAGCGAATTCCCGAATATTCTGGCGCGCCGTTGGAGTCAGTGGCTGCGTAGATCCACGTGGAGATTGCTCGTGTCACAGCGCGGTTGGGACCGCGAACAGTGGCCACATCGAGCACGCTCACCCCCAGCGCGTCGAGTTGCGGGGCCATCGCCGAGGTGAGGAACTCGTGGGTGGCGGGATCCTCGACGTCCACGAAAGGTAGCGGATCTATCGTCTCCGCTTCGATCATTAATCGCCGCGTGCGCCAGTCCTGTGGGACACCGCCGCACATCACGAAACCAGGGTCTTCGTCAGCCGCGATTGCACGCATCGCAGCCGTCGGCCGAAAGCGCGCTAACGTCTCGGCGAAGCAACCGGCCTCGTCGGTCCCGAAGTACAGCACGCCCCCGCCGGCCACATCGAAGCGGTTTCCCGAACGAGTAAGCGCCGCGTCCGCGGCGTTAATTCGAGAATGGTCGAGTTCACGTCCGCGCCGGGCGACTCGGTACAAGGTCGCCGGCGGATGAATCACAGTGGGTCCGCGAAGATGTGAAGCCGCCATCACCTCAACCGCCGGCCACGAACGCCCGGGCGGCGGCCATAACCTCGCGGTGCTGACCTTGTGCGAGCGCCTCGGCCGGCGAGACGTCGTCCAGCTGCGGGTTCATACCCATGAACCACGCGCGCACTGTTTGAGGTGAATCCACAGTTTGGATCAGCTGGAACACCTGAAAGGCGACCCGCAGATTCGCCTCTCCCGAAGCACGAGCTGCAGTCCCCTCGGCCCATCGGTTGACGGTGCGCCGATCGACGCCCGCGATGTGCGCGGTCAGCGCCGAGCCGAGGTGGTCAATCAGGAAGCGGGCGATGTCCTGGGTCGACCCTGTTACAGCGCTGCGGTGCGCCGCGCTCGACCGAGCGCCTGCATTGGTGTCCGTGGCCATTTCTTTAGCTCCCCACTAAGATGTCGCACTCCCGTCTCACCAATGTCCCATAAACGTCCGGCCCGTGTCAGTGCGCTGAGAGCGTCCGCACAAACTGGGCTGAGGGTAATTCGCAGCCTGCGCGCAACGCCCGCGCCCAGGAGTCCGGCGTGAGGTCGCTCACCTCGTCGTCGTCACATAATCTTGGCGGCCCCCTCCCACGAGCCAGGTGGCGCCAGCCCACCGATCGGCCGACGGCCCCGCGGAAGGCACCTGGAAAGCTGTCCCCATGCCCGCCGACGTCGCGCCCCTGCTCCTGCTCGTGGCGGCGTCGGCCGTCATCCTCGGGACCGTGCTGCAGCGGGTCAGCGGGATGGGGGTCGGGCTCGTGGTCTCGCCGACGCTCGCGCTGCTGCTCGGGCCCGTCACCGGCGTGCTGCTGACCAACATCACGACCGTCGTCTCCGCCGTGCTCATCGGCATCACGCTGCGCCACGACATCGACTGGCAGCGCTACCGACGCCTCGCTCCCCTCATCGTCGTGGGATCCGTCCCCGGCGCGCTCTTGGTCGGCGCTGCGGACCGCCACTGGCTCGAGGTCATCATCGGCGTCGCACTGATCGGCACGCTGCTCACGACCGCGCTGGTGCGGATCCCGCCCATGAGCGGTCGCCTCCCCGCCGCCGCAGCCGGCACCGCCGGAGGATTCCTCAACACCGCCGTCGGCGTCGCCGCGCCCGCCATGCTGGTCTACGCGCAGGCCACCAACTGGCAGCAGCGGTCGTTCGCCGCGACCCTGCAGCCGATCTTCGGGACCATGGGCCTCGTCTCGGTCCTCGTCAAGGTCGGGCTCGGAGCGGCGCCGGTGTCCGAACTGCCGCTGACGGTGGTCGCGCTGGTCGTGGCGATGGTGCCGATCGGCATCGTCATCGGCGGCCTGGTCGCGCGGCGGGTGCCCGCGGCCGTCGGGCGCAAGGTGGCGATCGTCGTGGTGACCGTCGGCGCGCTCAGCCTGCTCGGGCGGGGACTGGCGGGCGTGATCAGCTGACCCGTCCCCCGGGTGGGTGAGCGAGCGCAGAAGCTATGTCGACGACGAGTCCTCCGCCGAACTCCAGATCGTCGAAGGCGGACAGCACTTCCTCACCGCCTCCGACCCCCAGACCGCCAACGCGGCGACGTTGGCCTTCGTGGAGAAGTGGAGCTAGCGCTGCGGGCTGCGCTGAGTCTCCTCGGGCGAACGCCCGGCGGCTGCGGCCGCCGGGCGTTCGTCGTCTTTGTTGTTGGTCGTCACCACCGATAGTCGAGGAATTTTCCGTCGAGGGTGATCACCACCCGGTCCCCATCGGGGTCCGGCCGGCGCCGAAAGTCGACCTGGAAGTTGATCGCGCTCATGATGCCGTCCCCGAACTCCTCGTGGATGAGTGCTTTGAGCGCCGGGCCGTACACCGAGAGCGCCTCAGCGAATCGGTAGATCGTCGGGTCCGCCATCTGCTCCGGCGGCGTACCGCGGCTGGGCTGCCGGGCCAGGCTCTCGGCGACGTCCTCACCCAGGCCGAGCAGTTCGCAGACCGACCGCGCCTGCTGGGCCGTCATCGGATGTTGGCCCAGCAACGCGGCGGTGGTCCACACCAGCGGGGCGCCCAGGTGCTCGGCCAACTCCGACCACGTGCGGCCCTGGCGGATACGGGCGGAGTCGACGAGGGCGGCGGCGTCGCGCTTGGACATGATCGGGTTCACGGGGGATTCCTCCTGGTGGGGTGCGGTCGCGGTGAGGGTCGGCCGGGTCAGGCCGGGGCGCCGGCGGGTTCCACGTCGGCCCGGGCGGACTCGGCCTGCAACGGCCGCCGCGCCTTGGTGCGGGCGTGGGTGACGTAAAGGGTCAGGCCCACGAAGAGCAGGCCGCCGACCAGGTTCCCGGCGACCGTGGGGATCTCGTTCCACACCAGGTAGTCGCCCAAGGAGAAGTCGCCGCCCAACATGAGTCCGGTCGGGAACAGGAACATGTTGACCACCGAGTGCTCGAAGCCCATGTAGAAGAACAGCATCACCGGCATCCACATGGTCAGCGCCTTGCCGCTCACACTGGTCGACATCATCGCCGCCACCACCCCGGTGGAGACCATCCAGTTGCACAACACGCCACGGAAGAACAGGGACGCCATCCCGGCCGCGCCGTACTCCTTGTAGCCCAGGGTCCGCGCCTCGCCGATCTCCCCGAGGCGCTGGCCCACCTCGTCGGGCGCAACGTTGAACCCGTAGGTGGTGATGAACGCGATGAGGAACGCCACCGTCAGCGCACCGGCGAAGTTGCCGACGAAGACCAAACCCCAGTTGCGGAGCATCCCGCCGAGCGTGACCCCTCTGCGCTTGTCGAGCAGGGCCAGCGGCACCAGCGTGAACACGCCGGTCAGCAGGTCGAAGCCGAGTAGGTACAGCAGAATGAACCCGACGGGGAACAGCACCGCCCCGAGCAGGGCGCTGCCCGTCTGCACGGTGACCGTCACGGCGAACGCCGCCGCCAACGCCAGGATCGCCCCGGCCATGAAGCCGCGGATCAGCGTGTCTCGGGTGGACATGTGAACCTTCTTGGCCCCGGCGTCGATCATCGCCCGGGTGAAGTCCTCTGGTTGAACGTAGGACACGTCGTCTCCTCCAGCTCTGCGGTAGCCGCGCT
>NZ_BCSL01000059.1:0-13426 GCF_001570845.1 Dietzia papillomatosis NBRC 105045
GGCGGGCGGGTCGAGCGGCGCGGCTCGGCCGCGGTCCCGCCGCCCGCGGAGCCGGCCGCGCCGGCGCCTCCCGCGACGGCGGCACCTCCAGCGGGAGCGGCGGCGCCGAAGTCCCCGGTGAACAGGGAGTCGTCGCCGTCCAGCAGGTGCTTGGTGACCATGGCGCGGGGGCTCATGCCGCGCAGGTCGTTGAGCTGCTTGAGCGGCTCGCGGAACTCCTCGAAGTCGGTCCCGTAGTCGTCCTTGAGCTGTTGCTGCGCGTTGCTGGCGAACTCGCGGACCTTGCGGATCGCGGACGCCAGCCAGCGGGCGGCCTCGGGCAGACGCTCGGGCCCCAGGACGACCAGTGCGATCACCCCGAGGACCAGGAGCTCGGACCACCCCACGTTTGTGAACATCGCAGTCAGGATACGTCGTGGCGCGCGCGAGCGGGAGCGTGACCTGCGCGGGTGACCCCCGGGCTCAGCCGAGCGTGGGACGGACGGTCAGCTCGACGCGTGATCCGCCGCGGATGACCTCGACCGGGACGTCGACGTCCGCACCGGCGCGGCGGACCGCCACCACGAGTTCGTCGGACGAGCGCACCCGTCGCTCCCCGACGCGGGTGACGACGTCGCCCTCGCGTAGTCCGCCGGACTGGGCGGGCGATCCCTCGCGCACGTTGACGATCTCCGCGCCCTCGACCGCGCCGTTGTCCGCCTTACGGGCGTTGACCCCGATCGTCGCGTGTCGGACCGACCCCTCGGTCATGAGTGAGGTGGCGATGTCGCGGACGTCGTTGACGGGGATCGCGAAGCCGAGGCCGATGGATCCGCCGGACTGCGTGAAGATCGAGGTGTTGATCCCGATGACCGCCCCGGTGCCGTCAATGAGCGGCCCGCCGGAGTTGCCGGGGTTGATGGCGGCGTCGGTCTGGATGGCGTCGATCACCACGTCGCCGTCGGAGGTCGACTCCCCCAGCGCGATCGGCCGCCGGGTCGCGGAGACGATCCCCTCGGTGACCGTCCGCGCCAGTCCGAGCGGGGATCCGATCGCGATGACCTGCTCGCCGACCTGGACGTCGTCGGAGTTTCCGAGGGTGGCGACGGTGAGGTTCTGGACGTCCTCGACCTTGAGGACCGCCAGGTCCGTGGCGGGGTCGCGGCCGACCATCTCCGCCGCGGCGCGGGAGCCGTCGGGGAAGATGACGTCGATGTCGGCGCGGTCGGCGGCACCGTCCATGGTGACGACGTGGTTGTTGGTGACGATGTATCCCTGGGGGTCGATGACGATGCCGGAGCCCTCCCCGCGGGCCGACGGGGTGGAGACCTGGATGTTGACGACGGCGGGTTGGACCCGCCGTGCGACCTCGCCGACCGGATTGTCGGGGCGCAGGACGTTGTCCGGCGCGTCGGCGATGCGGACGGTCGAGGTGGTGAGGACGCGGGCGGAATCGGCGACGACGGCGCCGATGGCACCGCCGGCGAGGGCGACGACGGCGACGGCCGCGATCGCCCCGGCCAGCGCCCGCCTGCTCAGTCGGCGCTCGAACAGCGCCTCGGAGAGCGAGAGCCGGGCCGGTGGGGCCTCGTCCGCACCGGACAGGTCGACGGGGCGCGGCTCGGGAGTGGCCGCCACGGCGGGAGCGCCGAGACCGACCGGGGCCTGCGGGTCACGCCAGGGGTCGGGTGTGCGCGCCGGGGGCGTGGCGGCCTCGTCCTGCCACTCCGGATGACGTTCGATACCCCGGGGGCTCTCCGGGCCGGGGCCGAACGCCTGCGCCAGTGCGGGATCGGCGTCACGGACGACGCCCGGGTCGGCGCTGCCCACGGCGCCGGTGGCGGAGGTGGGGTCGAATCCACCGGAGACGCCCTCGGGGCGGGAGAACAGGGCGACGACGTCCGGATCGACGGCCGGTCGGTGGATGGGTGCCGGCTCGCGCAGGGGGCGGTCCGGCTCCTCGTCGCGCCCCGTCGCCCCGCGCACGCCACTCTGGTCCTCCACCCGGCCCACCCTAACGGCCGCGTCGCCGCAGCCGGCGAAGCAGCCTCGCCCACGCGGTCGCGGACGCCTCCGCGGGGGCGGGCGTCCCGTCCCGGTCGTCGGCTGGCCCGTGAGCGGCCACGGTCAGATCGTCCAGGTTGCGTAGTCGCTCGAGTAGCTCGCGGGGCATGTGGATGGGTCCCGAGCCCCGCAGCGCGTGGCGCGCCTCGCGCTGCCCCTCGACCTCGCGGCGGCAGTTGGCGCAGCGGGCGAGGTGCGCGTCCGCGCGGGACTGGCCGGCCTCGGGCAGCCGGCCGTCGACGTACGCTGCCGCGGCCTCGATGGAGAGGTGGTCGGTGGACAGGAAGTGCTCCCGCGTCCGCGGCGGCCCGGTCCGGCCGACCACTTCCCGCGCGGACGTCTGCGACAACCTGAACTCGGGCGCGGAGCCGCGCCCGTGACGATGTCGATCCACGCCACGCCCTCCCGACCGTCGGCCTGCGGGGCGGTGTCCCGCCCGATCTCGATGGGTCAACGTCCGAAACGGCTCCGCTGTTCCCGCCGTCGGACGCGGCGGCTCAGCTGGACCGCTGGTGCGCTCCGGTGACCCCGGCGGCCTCGAGCTCGGCGCGCAGGGCGGCGCGGCCGCGGTGGATACGGCTGCGGACGGTACCCATCTTCACCCCGAGGATGCGGCCGACCTCCTCGTAGCTGAGGTCCTCGATGTCGCTGAGGACGACGGCCGCCCGGAACTCCGGGGTCAGGTTGTCGAGCGCCGCCTGCAGCACCGGGTCGAACGTCTCGTCGGCCAGGACCTGCTCCGGGCTCCGCTCGCGCCCGGGGACGCGTTCGGCGTCCTCGGGCAGGGTCTCGAAGCGAATGCGCGAGCGTCGCCGGGCCATGTCGAGGAAGAGGTTGGTGACGATCCGGTGCATCCACCCCTCGAAGGTCCCGGGCTTGTAGCGGTCGAGGGACCGGAAGACGCGGATGAACGCCTCCTGCGTGATGTCCTCCGCGTCATGGGCGTTGCCGCAGAGTCGGAACGCGAGGCGGTAGACCCGGTCACCGTGCTGGGCGACCAGTTGGGACCAGGTGGGCATGTCCGCCGCGTCGCCGGTCGAGTCGAATCGTGCGGTGCCTGCCGACTCGTCGGGGGCCACCGGGGCGATCGTCGTCCCGTGCACGGTTCGTGAGTACATGCGCTGCCGCCGCCTTCCGGCGCGGGGCGTGTCCCCGCGCGGTGGTGGTTCGCGCCCTCGTGGCGCGACGTCTGACCACTGTCCCCTACCGGTCTGTCCTCACGGTATACGCGTACTGAGATCGCACTGAGAGTTTTGTACCGATCCGGTCACCGCGCGTTGGTCGCCGCTGCGCCGGTCCGCGGCGATACGCTGCTCGGGTGTCCGATTCCTCTGATCTCCCCGCCACCGACCGCTCCGGAGCCGACGGGCTGGCGCACCGGAGCGCGGCCCTCGTCGACGACTCCCTCTACGCCCCGGCCCGCGCCGAGGCCGACGAACTGGGTGCGCCCTCACCGGACGCCCCGACCGCGGAGGCCATCCGGATGATCGCCCGGCTGAACGGCACCCGCGCCGCGGTGTGCATCACGCCGGCGCCGGGTGTCCCCGCACTCGCGATCCTCGCGGCGGCGGGACAGGGGTCCGGGGCCGTGGTCACGTGCATCACCGAGGATCCGCACCACCTCGACGCCGCGCGGGCCGCGGTCCGCGGGGCGGGTCATCCCTCCTCGGCGGCGCGCTACATCGCGGCCCGCCCGCTGGAGGTCGCGGACAAGCTCACCGACGGCGCATACGACCTGGTGGTCGCGGACGTCCCCGCCCACTCGGTGACGCGCCTGATCTCGCGGTCGCACCAGCTGCTGCGCTCCGGCGGGGCGCTCGTGCTCATCGGCGAGCACGCGCCCCTGCCGGAGGACACGGACCTCCCGGAGCACGCCCACGTGACGCTCCTGCCGGTGGGCGCCGGGCTCACCGTCGTCACGCTCTGACCCGTCACGCTCTGACCCGTCACGCCGCCCGGCGCGCCCGGCGATCAGCCCGGCAGGGACGTGACGGTGTTCTTGGCGACGCTGACGACCCCGCCCGCGCTGATGGGGAACCGCTTCCGGTCGCGTTCGTGGTCGACGCCGATGAGGTCCCCGTCGCCGATGTGGCAGTTCTTGTCGACGATCGCCTTGCGCACGACCGCGCCGCGGCCGATGCGCACCCCCGGCATGAGGACGCTGCCCTCGACCACGGCGCCGTCCTCGACGACCACGTTGTTGGACACGACCGAGTTGCGCACGGTGGCCGCGGAGATGATCGTGCCCGCCCCGACCATCGACTCCTGCGACATCCCGCCGTTGACGAACTTCGCGGGCGGCAGGTTGTCCTGCTGGGTGCGGATGGGCCACCGGTCGTTGTAGAGGTTGAACACCGGGTGGACCGAGACGAGGTCCATATGGGCGTCGTAGAACGCGTCGATGGTGCCGACGTCGCGCCAGTAGCCGCGGTCGCGCTCGGTCTCGCCGGGCACGTCGTTGCGGGCGAAGTCGTAGACGTAGGCGCGCTCCTGCTCCACCAGGGCGGGGATGATGTCGCCGCCCATGTCGTGGGAGGAGTCGGGCTTCTCGGCGTCCGCCCTCAGGGTCTCGATGAGCGCGTCCGTGGTGAAGATGTAGTTACCCATCGACGCGAAGGTCGCGTCCGGGTCGTCGGGGGTGCCGGGCGGGTCGGAGGGCTTCTCCACCCAGCCGCGGATGATGTCGTCCTCGCCGGCGTCGATGCAGCCGAAGGCGAACGCCTCGTCGCGGGGGACACGGATCCCGGCGACCGTCACCGCGGCGCCGGTGGTGATGTGGTGGTCGAGCATCTGGCGCGGGTCCATGCGGTACACGTGGTCGGCGCCGAAGACGACGATGTGGTCGGGCTTCTCGTCGTGGACGAGGTTGAGCGACTGCAGGATCGCGTCGGCCGAACCCGTGTACCAGCGGGGCCCGAGCCGCTGCTGGGCCGGCACGGGGGCCACGTACTCGCCGCCCATGCCCCGCATGTGCCACACCTGCGCGATGTGGCGGTCCAGGGAGTGCGACTTGTATTGGGTGAGGACGCAGATGCGCATGAACCCGGCGTTGACGAGGTTGCTCAGCACGAAGTCGATGAGCCGGTAGGACCCGCCGAACGGCACGGCGGGTTTCGCGCGGTCCGCCGTGAGCGGGAAGAGTCGCTTGCCCTCGCCGCCGGCGAGGACGATTGCTAGGACATGCGGCTGGTTCCTCACGACCCCACCGTATCGACTCCGCGCGACCCGCCACGGGGCAACGGGCGCTTTGACCCCCGTCGCGCGCCCGGTCGTCACCCCGGCGACGGGCGGCGTTCACCGGGCACGCCTCGGGCGGGGGCCCGAGCGACTACCTTGGCCGGTGTGCGAGTAGCGATGATGACGAGGGAGTACCCGCCGGAGGTCTACGGCGGGGCCGGGGTACACGTGACCGAACTGGTGGCCAACCTGCGGCCGCTGTGCGACGTGGACGTGCTGTGCATGGGCGCGGACCGCGACACCGCCCGCGCGTTCCGCCCCGACCCGGAGCTGGGGCCCGACGCCAATCCCGCGATCCAGACCCTGTCCGCCGGCCTGCGGATGTCCGTCGCGGCCGAGGGGGCGGACATCGTCCACTCCCACACCTGGTACACGGGGCTCGCAGGGCATCTGGCCGGTCAGCTCTACGGCGTCCCCCACGTGGTGTCGGCGCACTCGCTCGAACCGAGCCGGCCGTGGAAGGCCGAGCAACTGGGAGGCGGCTACCGGGTCTCGTCGTGGTCGGAGCGCAACGCGTTCGCGAACGCCGACGCCGTGGTCGCGGTGAGCGCCCGGATGAAGGACGAGATCCTGCGTGTCTACCCCGAGGTCGAGCCGGGCCGCATCCACGTGATCCTCAACGGCATCGACACCGCGGTGTGGGCGCCGGTCGAGACGTTCTCCGGGGAGGACTCGGTACTGCGGCGCCACGGGGTCGACCCGGACCGTCCGATCGTGGCGTTCGTCGGGCGGATCACCCGGCAGAAGGGCGTGCCGCATCTCGTGCGGGCCGCCCGCGACTTCCACCCGGACGCCCAGTTGGTGTTGTGCGCGGGCGCGCCGGACACCCCGGAGATCGCGGCCGAGATGGAGTCACTGGTCGCCGAGCTCAGGGCGGCACGGGACGGGGTCTTCTGGCTGCGCGACATGCTGCCGCGCGAGGAGGTCATCGAGATCCTGTCCGCCGCGACGGTGTTCGCGTGCCCGTCGGTGTACGAGCCGCTGGGCATCGTCAACCTCGAGGCCATGGCGTGTGACACCGCCGTGGTGGCCTCCGACGTCGGTGGGATACCGGAGGTCGTCGTCGACGGCGAGACGGGCGTCCTCGTCCACTACGACGAGTCGGCGACCGGGGCGTTCGAGCGGGGGCTCGCGGAGGCGGTCAACGAGCTGATCGCGGATCCCGAGCGGGCGGCGCGGATGGGCCGGGCCGGCAAGGAGCGGGCCGTGTCCCGGTTCTCGTGGCAGGCGATCGCCGAGCAGACCCACCGGATGTACTCCTCGCTGCTGTAGCGCCGTGCCGACGGCGGCCGCCCGGTGCGCCCGCACGCCCGCACGCCCGGATCGTCAGTAGCGGCGGTCGCCCAGCGGCACGCGGTAGGAGCGCACCTCGACGTGCAGCCGGACCGGCCGGTCGTCGGCGCCGAGGGCGGCCTCCAGCCGTGACCGGTCGAGGTGCACCCCGCTGGGCCCCATGAGCGCGAGGTCGACGGCGACCGCCGCGGGCACCTCGGTGCGCTGGTCGACGACGCGGACCGGGCCCGGCTCGAAGGCTGCCGCCAGTTCGGAGTCGAGTCTCGCGGCCTTGTCCGGCGCCGGCTCGAGCAGTCCCCCGGCCGACCGCAGCGGCTCGAGGTGCCCCTCCCCGGGCACCGCGACGACCAGCGTCCCGCCCGGGCGCAGCACACGCGCGAACTCCGACGGATTGCGGGGTGCGAAGACCACCTGCACGAGGTCGACGCAGCCGTCCGCGAGTGGGAGGCCGTCCCACGTGTCCGCCACCACCGCGGCCACCGCCGGGTGCGCGCGGGCCAGCCGCCGGGCTGCCGCCGCCGAGATCTCCGTGCCGATCCCCACCACGTCGGCGCCGTCGCCGTGTCGGCCGACGGCGTCGAGCACCCCGGCGAGGTAGTGGCCGGTTCCCGCGCCCGCCTCGAGGACGACGCGGCGCGCGGCGGGCCCGGTCGGGGCCCCGGCACCGAGGGCGTCACGGGCCGGGGTCCCCGCCCCCATGCCGTCGCGGTCCGGGATTCCCGCCCCGAGGGCGTCACGGGCCACCGCCGCCAGCGCGTCGAGGACCCCGTCGAAGAGCCCCGAGGACAGCACCCGGTCGCGGGCCGCGACCTGATCGGCGGTGTCCCCGGGGAAGCGCCGACCCCGGGGGCCGAAGAGGCTGAGATACCCCTGGCGGGCCCGGTCGAACGGATGCCCGGAACCGCACGTGACGCCCTGGTCGGTCGCCCGCATCGCCTCCCCGCAGAACGGGCAGCGCAACAGGGGCACGATCCGTCGGAGGGCGGGTCCGGGGGTCACGCCCGCGGTCGATCCGCGAGGTCGCGGAGCAACCCGAGCAGCGTGCGGGTGGCGAATCCCGTCGCGATGGGCCCGACCTCGTCGATCTCCTCGGGAGAGCGGGCCGGCCCGGCGATGTCGAGGTGCGCCCACGGGCGGCCGTCGACGAAGCCCTCGAGGAAGAGCGCCGCGGTGATGGCGCCCGGTCCCTTCGGTGCCTGGCGGCGGTCGGCGACGTCGGAGCGGACCGCCGGACGCAGATCGTCGGGGAGCGGGAGCCGCCACCACCGCTCCCCCGCCCTCGCCCCCGCGGCGGCGACCCGGTCGGCGAGATCGTCGTCGGTGGCCATGACCGCACCCGTCCGCATCCCCAACGCCACCTTCATCGCGCCGGTGAGCGTCGCGACGTCGATCACCACCTCCGGGTCGCACTCGGCGATGCCGTGAGCCAATGCGTCGGCCAGGACCATCCGGCCCTCCGCGTCGGTGTTGGTGACCTCGGAGGTCGTCCCGCCCACATGGGTGACGACGTCGCCCGGACGGTAGGCGGAACCGGAGAGCATGTTCTCCGCCGACGGCACCACCACCGTGAGATCCACTCCCGTGTACGCGGGCGCGGTGTCCGCGCAGAACGCCTCCGCCGCCGCCACGACGGCCGCCGAGCCCGCCATGTCGGTCCGCATGAGGTGCATGCCGTCGGCCGGTTTCACCGAGATCCCGCCCGTGTCGAACGTGATGCCTTTGCCCACCAGCAGCACCCGCGGGCCCGGGCCGGGGCGACGGGCCACCAGAACGGCCGGCGGGTTCGCCGAGCCACCGCCCACCGCGAGCACGCCGCCGAACCCGCCGGAGACGAGATCCCCACCCGAGAGGACGTCCGCGCGCATCCCAGCGGCGCGCAGCGCCCCGGCCATCCGCCCCACCAGCCACTCCGGCGTCTTCCGGTCCGAGGGGGCGCCGGCGAGATCGCGGGCCGCGGCCGTCGCCCGCGCGGCCTCCACCGCCGTCGCCACCTCACGGCAGACGCGCTCCTCGTCGTCGTCGCCCCCTCCCGGTCCCGCGGTGACCACCACCACGAGTTCCGGCGCCACCGGCGCGGGGTCGGCCGCGAACACGTCCTGGCCGCGCGCCCCCAACAGGTAGCCCAGGACCACGTCCGCCACCCGGTCTGTCGGGACCTCGCCGGGCACCGAGACCGCCACCGGTTCGACGGACCCGGCCTCGCGGAGGTGACGCGCCAGCGCCGCGCCCGCGCGGCGATGCCCCAACCCGTGGTCCACGGCGCCCGACCAGCCCGAACGCGGCGTCGACCCGTCGACCTCCACCTCCAGCACGGCACGCCCGTCACGGACGGTCACACTGACCTCACGGGCCAGGCCGCGCGTCACCCGGCCGGCCTCCGGACGACGCACCACGACGGGCCGCGCTGCCGCGGGGACCTCACCGGACGCGACACGGACCGCGGGCAGGGGGCGGCTGGGGACATCGGACATCGGCGGTACCTTCCGGTGACATGAGTCGGCGCATCCGCCACAAGGGTCGGATGCGCCGGCATCGGTGGGACGATCGATCAAGAGGTGGCCTGCGTCAGCTCCTCGCCGAGCGACTTGGCCTCATCGGGGGTCAGCTCGACGACCAGTCGACCGCCGCCCTCGAGAGGGACGCGCATGACGATCCCGCGGCCCTCCTTGGCCGCTTCCATCGGTCCGTCACCGGTCCTGGGCTTCATAGCCGCCATCAGGTCGATTCCCTTCGTCCTAGTCCGCGGGGCGCGCCCTGCCGGGCGCCCGTGCCCACGATCGGTACTGCTCCAGTGGATACAACAGATTCTAGCGCGTCCGGCCCGACTCGGACGTCGTAGCAGACCGACCGTCCGCACCACGCACCCCGCCGACCGCGCCGCCGTCCGCCCCGACGGGCGCGCCGTCACCGACGGCGGTCTCCCCGAGCCGCGCCCGCAACCTGTCGATCTCCAGCGCGGCCTGCTCCAGGGTCCAGTCGACCTCGGCCATCGTGTACCCGCGCGCGGACACCCCGAGGCGTACCGCCCGGATATCATCCCCGGACAGCGGGCCCTGCGGCAGGCGGGTGACGGTGTGGCCCGCCTCCACTGCGGGCAGCAACTCCGAACGCCCGAACACCAGCAGCGACAGCGCGAACAGGCCCGAGGCCACGATCAGCGTCACGACCACGTAGACGACGATGGTGAGCATCGCGCTCCCCTCCTGTAGTGACGACCGCCGCGCCCAGTCTCCCACACGGGTCAGGCCAGACCGCGTACAGTCCGCGCAGGTCGGCGGGTGCCCACGATCGACGCGACCATCTCCAGGGCGCGCAGCGTGCCCGGCACGTCGTGCGTGCGGAACACCCGTGCGCCGAGGTAGGCGGCGACCGACGTGGCCGCCAGCGTGCCCTCCGCGCGGTCGTCCACCCCGGCGTCCAGGGTCTCGCCGATGAAGTCCTTGTTGCTCAGGGCCATGAGCACCGGGTATCCCACCGCCACGATCTCGTCCATCCGCCTGAGCAGTTCGAGCCCGTGGAAGGTGTTCTTGCCGAAATCGTGGGTCGGGTCGATGAGGACGCCGTCGGCCGGCACCCCCGCGGCCAGCGCCCGCTCGGCCGCGGACGTGAGCTCCTCGACGACGTCACGGACCACGTCGGCGTACCCCACCCGGAACGGGCGCGTCCGCGGCACCGCGCCTCCGGTGTGCGAGCACACGAAGCCCGCGCCGGCCTCCCCGGCCGCGGTGAGCACCCCGGGGTCGTGGCCCGCCCACGTGTCGTTGACCACGTCCGCCCCGGCCGCGAGCGCGCGCCGCGCCACCTCACCGCGCCATGTGTCCACCGAGATGAGCACGTCCGGGTGCCGCCCGCGCACCGCCTCGACGAACGGTACGACCCGGCGGGTCTCCTCGTCGACGTCGACGAGGTCCCCCGGCCCGGCCTTGACGCCGCCGATGTCGAGGACGTCGGCCCCCGCCGCCACGACCTCGTCGACGCGGCGCATCGCCGCGGGATCGGTGAACGTCGCGCCGCGGTCGTAGAACGAGTCGGGGGTGCGGTTGACGATCGCCATGACCAGGGGGCGGTCCACCGGCACCGGCCGACCGCACAGAGTGGGTGCCACGACCGGCCGGGGAGCGGGGCCCGGCTGGGTGGCGGGCTGGTTGGCGGGCTGGGTGGCGGGCGAGTCGCCGGGCGTGGTCACCTGCGCCCTCCACAGGCGTCGAGGGCAGCGTCGAGATCGTCGCGCACCACCAGGCGGTCCAGCGCCGCCGGCTTGACCAGCCCGGCCTCCGCCAGCCCGTCGACCCAGTCGAGGAGCGGGCGGTAGAACCCGATGGGGTCGTAGAGCACGACCGGCTTGTGGTGGAACCCCAGCGAGGCCGAGGTCCACATCTCGAACATCTCCTCCATGGTCCCGATCCCCCCGGGCAACGTGAGGAACGCGTCCGAGCGCTCCTCCATCTCCCGCTTGCGTTCACGCATGGTGGTGACGACGACGAGCTCGTCGGCCGCCGTGTCGGCGACCTCCCGCACCCGCAGCCCCTCGGGGATCACCCCGACCGTCCGGGCGCCGCCCCCGCGGGCCGCCTCGGCCAGCGCGCCCATCATGGAGACGTTGCCACCGCCCGAGACCAGCGACCAGCCCCGGCGGGCGATCGCGTCGCCCACCTCGGTCGCGATCTCGAGCAGGCGCGGGTCGTAGGTCGAGGACGCGCAGTAGACGCACACCCGACGGTTCGGGACCGGCGCCATCAGCGCTCGACCCCGCGGTGCTCCTCGCCGATGAGGTCCTCCCGCTGCTCGGACGTCAGTGCGGCGCGGTGGTGCGCCTCGCGGATGAACTCCACCGCCTCGGGCACCGAGTCGGTCACGAGGAACAGCTCGAGGTCGGACGCCGAGATCATGCCCTGTTCGGCCAGCGTGCCGCGGATCCAGTCCACGAGAGGGGACCAGAAGTCCACGCCCAACAACACGATCGGAAACCGGGTGATCTTGTCCGTCTGGACCAGGGTGATGGCCTCGAAGAACTCGTCGAGGGTGCCGAATCCGCCCGGCGTACACACGAACGCCTGCGTGTACTTGACGAACATCGTCTTGCGGATGAAGAAGTACCGGAAGTGCAGACCGAGGTCGACCCACCGGTTCATGCCCTGCTCGTGGGGGAGCTCGATACCCAGTCCGACCGACTGACCGTCGGCCTCCCACGCGCCCTTGTTGGCCGCCTCCATCTGGCCCGGGCCGCCGCCGGTCACCACCGCGTAGCCCGCCTCGGACAATGCGCGGCCCAGTTCCACCGCCTGCTCGTAGGCGGGGTCACCGGGCCGGGTGCGGGCCGAACCGAACACGCTGACCGCGTCCCTCAACTCCGCCAGGGCGCCGAAGCCGTTGACGAACTCGCTCTGGATGCGCAGGACCCGCCACGGGTCGGTGTGCAGCCAGTCGGTGTCCTGGTTCTTGTCCAACAGTCGCTGGTCTGTGGTCGTGCGCTCGCCGTCCTTCTCTCGACGGACGAGGACGGGTCCACGCATGTGGACCGGGTCGTTGGGGGCCATGGGCCGTGTCTCCTTCTGTGCTCTGGTGAGTCGGGCGGCGGCGCGGGACCCTGGCTCGGGCGGGGCCCGGCGCCGTCTCAGCCCGGGGTGGTGAGGTAGTCGCGCAGAGTCCGGGTCACCTCGGTGATCTGGACGGCGGGACAGTGCTCATCGCGCTTGTGCGCCAGTCCGGGGTCGCCGGGTCCGAGGTTGACCGCGGGGATCCCCAGTGCGGCGAACCGGGACACGTCGGTCCAGCCGTACTTGGCGCGGACCCGCCCGCCGGCCGCGCGGACGAGGTCCGCCGCCGCGGGGGCGCTCAGCCCGGGCAGCGCGCCCGGGGACAGGTCGGTCAACTCCCAGTACAGCCCCGGTTCGGTCGGCGGGACCTCGCCGGTCTCCACCCGGGGGAGCCCGGCGAGTCCGAGGGCGTCGAGCGCGTGCGCGAGGGCGGCGTCCGTGTCCCGGTCCGGGGCCGAACGGAAGTTGACGTCGAGCCACGCCTCGTCCGGCACGGTGTTGCCGGCGACTCCCGCCGACATCCGCACCGCCTGCAACCCCTCGCGATAGACGCAGCCGTCGATGTCCACCGACCGGGCCTCGTAGGCCGCGAGCGCCCCGAGCACCGGCGCGAGGCGGTGCACCGCGTTGTCGCCGAGCCAGCTGCGCGCCGAGTGTGCGCGCACACCGCGGGCGTGGACCCGGATCCGCAGGGTCCCCTGACACCCGGCCTCGATCAGTCCGCCGGTGGGCTCACCGAGGATCGCGACGTCACCGACCAGCCAGTCGCGGTGGCTGCGCTCCAGGTGACCGAGGCCGTTGGCCGTCGCCTCGATCTCCTCGCAGTCGTAGAGCACGAGGGTGAGGTCGTGGACCAGGTCCTCGCTGTCCGCCAGGAGAGCGAAGAGGTGGAGGAACACCGCGTCCCCGGATTTCATGTCGACCGTCCCGCAGCCGTGCAGGATCTGCTCGTCGGCCTCGCTGGTGACCCGGCAGGGGACGTTGTCGGCGAGCGGCACCGTGTCGAGGTGCCCGGCCAGCACGGCCCGGCCCGGCAGCCCGCGTCGGGTCCGGGCGAGGACCCGGTTGCCGTCGCGGATCACCTCCGTCCGCCCCGCGGCCGGGCCGGTGAAGGCCGCGACGGTCGACTCGAGCGCGGCGTGTACGGCCGTGGCGATCGCGTCCTCCTGCCGCGAGGGGCTGGGGATGTCGACCAGGGCACGGGTGAGGTCGACCGGGTCGGCGGTCAGATCGAGGGCGGCGGTCACGGTCTCCACCCTAGTTGCCCTGGCCCGGTGTGCGACTCGACCGTGACCGGTGTGCGTCCGGGCGGACCG
>NZ_BCSL01000060.1:0-12906 GCF_001570845.1 Dietzia papillomatosis NBRC 105045
ACGCACCCGTGAGCCGCCGACTCGCTCTAATTCTTCCGGCCAGAACGCCCGATTGGTACGTCGCCGCCAAGAAGTAGCCACAGAAGACCGCCACAGAGCGATCAAGTCCACAACTCAACCCTGTGACACAGCGGCGATGGCGGCGCCACCACCGTCCCACACGGGTGTACTCCAAAGAGACGATGAACTGGCGCCTTGGCAAACAAGGGAGGGCTGTGGGGCTGACTTGTCCCTGCGTTGTCCGGTCTGCCAGACGGACGTGAACATCTCCTTGTAAGACTGTCCACCCCGGGGCCGGGAGCGGATGACCGGCGGGGTCGAAGCGGCGGATGCGGGGCCGGCCCGCCGGGCGCCCGGGCGGACATGGCGAGAGCCCCGGACCTCTCTCGAGATCCGGGGCTCTCCCCGTGGCGGTGGCGGTGGGATTTGAACCCACGGTTGGGGGTTACCCAACACAGCATTTCGAGTGCTGCACCTTCGGCCGCTCGGACACGCCACCGCCGATCAGGCTACTGCACGAGGGCCCGCAGAGAAAAATCGGCGCGGGCACACGCTCACTTGTCGTTGCCGGTGAGCTTGCTGGCGGCCTCGTTGGCCTTGTCCTTGAGCTTCTCGGCGCCCTGCTTCAGGCCCGCCGCGCCCTGGTCGGCCTGACCCTCGGCCTGCAGATCACGGTCGCCCGTCGCGGCGCCCGCGGACTCCTTGGCGCGGCCGCCCAGCTCCTCGGCCTTGTTCGAGAACTTGTCTCCCACTCCCATGTGGTACTCCTCTCGATCGCGGCGCCGGGGCCCGGCGCCTCTCGAGATCCACCGTATCCACGCCCGGCCGGGGCCTCCACCGCGTGCGGGTCACGATCGGATCACCGGGCGGGGCGGGCCGGCGTCAGCGTCGGGCGCGGAAGAAGTCCTCGAGAACAGCCGCGCACTCGTCCTCCAGCACGCCGCCGTGCACCTCTGGCCGGTGCACCAGCCGCCGGTCGCGCACGACGTCCCACAGCGAGCCGCAGGCCCCCGTCCGCGGCTCCCACGCCCCGAACACGATCCGGCCCACCCGCGCCGCGACCGCCGCCCCCGCGCACATCGTGCAGGGCTCGAGCGTCACCACGAGGGTGCAGTCGTCCAACCGCCAGCCGTCACCGAGCACCCTCGCGGCCTCGCGCAGCGCGAGCACCTCGGCGTGGGCGAACGGGTCGCCGTCGGTCTCTCGGCGATTGGTGGCGGCGGCCAGCTCGGTGCCGTCCGGGCCGATGACGACCGCGCCGACGGGCACGTCCTCGGGCGGGGTGCCCGCGGCAACGGCCAGCGCGCGGCGCACGAGGGCCTTGTTCGCGCGGTGCACCCTCACGAGTCGGGCAGGTGCCGCTCGATCTCGTCGCCGAACCCCATCCGCTCGGCCACGGACTGCAGCTGCTCGTCGGCGTACAGATCCACCTCGGAGACGATGATCTCCAGCACCCCGGCCGGCAGACCCATGTCCTCGAGGATCGCCATGTCGCCCTCGCCCCAGGGATCGGTGTCCTCGAGCTCCTCGTCGGTCATGTCGGGGACGTCCACGTTGAGCTCGTCGAGCACGTCGGCGGCGAGGTCGTAGTCCAGCGACGCGGTGGCGTCGGAGAGCATGAGCCGCATGCCGGACGGGCCCGGGCGCAGGATCACGAAGAACTCGTGGTCCACGTCCACCAACCCGAACGACGGCCCCTCGGCCCGCAGCGCGCGGACCTGCCGCGCGGCGTCGTCGAGACTCGTCAGCGCGGCGTCGTCCAGGCGCGTGACCTGCCACGATCCGCCGTCCTGCACCACCCCGAGCGCGATGCCGGTCACCGAGTCGTCGTCGGAATCGCGGGCGTGTCGGTCGGAGCTGCTGGCCATGGGCTCAACCGTAGTCTGCTGTGAGAACCTTGTCAGGTGACGGTGACGGCGGACGTGTGCGTGCTCGGGGCGGGTCTGATCGGCGGTTCGCTGATGCGGGCCCTCGGCCCCGAACGGGCCTTCGGATGGAACCGTTCCGCCGCAGGCGCCGAGGCCGCCACCGCCGCGGGTTTCGCCGTCACCACGGACCTGCCCGACACGCTCCGCCGGGCCCGGGAGTCAGATGCCCTCGTCGTCGTCGCCGTCCCCCTCCCCGCCCTCGACGCGGTCCTGGGCGCGGTGGCCGAGCACGCACCGGGCGTCGCCCTCACCGACGTCATCAGCGTCAAGGGGCCCGTCCTGGACGCGGTGCGGCGCCACGGCCTCGGGGCGCGGTTCGTGGGCGGGCACCCCATGGCCGGCACCGCCCACTCCGGCTGGGACGCGGGCGACCCGGACCTGTTCCGCGGCGCCACGTGGCTCGTCGCGGCGGACCCGGGCGCCGACCCCGACACGTGGGCGCGGGTCGCGCGGCTCGCGATGGACAGCGGCGCGCGGATCCTCTCGGCGACGTCGGCCGAACACGACGCGGCGGTCGCCCGGATCTCCCACCTCGGCCACGTCCTGGCGGAGGCGCTCGCGCTGGCCGGCGGGCGGGGCGGGGACCTCGCGCTCGCGCTGGCGGCCGGGTCGTTCCGCGACGGCACCCGCGTGGCGGGGACGGCCCCCGACCTGGTGCGGGCCATCTGCGAGCCCAACCGGGACGCGCTGCTGGACGTGCTGGACGACTGCCTGGCCGACCTGCGGGACGCGCGGGCGTCGCTGGCCGAGCGGGGAACGCTGGGACCGCTCGTCGACGACGGGCACCGCGCGCGGCGCGCCTACGAGGAGGCGCAGGCCGGGGCAGGGGCGGCCGGGGAGCCGGTGGAGGTCACGCCGGGAGCCGCGGGGTGGCTCGAGGAGCTGCGCGCGGCGGGGGCGGCGGGCCGGGAGGTCAGGCCCGGCGGCAGGCCGTTCAGGCCCGGCGACTGAGCCCCGGCACGTCGATGATGACGCCGTCGGCATCAACAGTCGCGCTGGTCGAGGCGGTCGCCGTGAACCCGTGGACCTGCTCGTCGTCGCTCGACATGGTGACCGTGTCCTGGGTGACGTCGAGAGTCATGGAGTCCACCGAGAGCACGCGCTGCTCCTCGGATCCGGGCTGGGCGTGCAGCCCGAGGCGCCGGATCATGACGCTGGCGAAGAACACGCTGTAGGTGACGTCCACGTCGACCACTCCGTCGTCGACCACGCGGGACCGGGTGCCGCTGGGATCGTCGAGAAGCCAGGCGCCCTCGTCGTCGCAGGCCAGGTCTATGGACCGCTCGTACTCCTCGGTGCTCACCGTCAGCCCGACCCGACGCAGGGCCTGATCCGAGCCGATCTCCGCGTCGTATTCGACCGTGAAGGCCACGTGCTCGGGATGCGCAGCGGAGACGATCCGCCCACGGGCACGCGCGGACTCACCCCTGGGGACGACTCTGACCTGCTCGATCACCCTGCCGGTCTCGGAGATCCACGTGTACATGCGGGGAGCTGAGGCGCGCGGCGCTTCGGACGGCGGGGAGGACGACTGAGGAGCGTTCACACCGACCACGGTAGGAAAATCTTCAGTAAAACGCACATCGATCTCCCCCGCCACCTCAGCGTGGACGCAGGTCCACGCGCGCCCGGCGCCAGGGGTAGAGCGTCACATTGCGCGAGCGCGGCCACTCCCGCCCGCTGCCGACCGGCTCCAGTCGGTACCGCTCGAGAAGCTGCCGCAGGATGACCTCGCCCTCCATCATCGCGAACGACGCACCGATGCACCGGCGCGCCCCGCCACCGAACGGCAGCCACTCCGTGGGCGTGGGAACCTCGCCCACAAACCGCCCCGGGTCGAAGTCGCCGGGCGACGGATAGGTCCCCGACGAGCGGTGGGCCAGGACGATCGACGGCGACACGGTCACGCCCCGCGGGTAGGTGCGCCCGCCGATGGTGGCCGGTTCCTGCAGCTCCCGCATGACCATGGGCACGACCGGGTGCAGTCGCAGGACCTCCTTGAGCACGGCGTCGAGGTACTCCGCCCCGTCCCCGGCGATCTCGGCGACGCAGCGTTCCTGGACCCGCGGATGGCGGGCCAGCTCGAGCATCGACCACGCCATGGCCGTGGCCGTGGTCTCGTGCCCGGCCGCGACGAGGGTCATGAGCTGGTCGCGCAGCTCCGCGTCCGAGAGCCCCTGCGCGTCGGTGGCAGAGGCGCGCACCAGCAGCGCCATGAGGTCCCGCCGCTCCTCGAGCGCCGGGTCGCGCCGGGCGGCCTCGATCTCCTCGCCGAGGAACTCGTGGATGGTCTCGAGGTCGCGCACCTCGCGGCTCCACGGCCACAGCCTGCGCAACGGACCGATCCCGAGGCCGATCATCACGACCGGCCCGGCGTCGACCGCCCGGGCGACGATCGGCCGTATCCGGTCCAACCGCGCGGAGTCGGTCACGCCGAACACGACCCGCAGGATCACCTCGAGTGTGAGCTGGTTGAGCAGGACGTGCGCGCGGACCCGGCCCGATCGCGGCCACCGGGACAGCTGCTCGGCGGTCACCTCCTGGACGAGCTCGCGGTAGCCGGCGATCTCGCGCCGCCCGAACGCGGGCGCCAGGAGCCGCCGCGCGCGGGCGTGTTCGTCGCCGTCCTGCAGCAGGAGCGAGTGGTCGCCCAGGAGGGGCCGGAGCAGTTCGTTGCCCTTACCGGCGTGGAAGACCGACGGCGAGCCGGCGAACACGTCCTTGACCTGCGCGGGCTCGGAGACCGCGACGACCTTCCGCCCCCGGGGCATGAGATCGAGCGTGAACGGCACCCCGTACCGGCGGGCCGCCGCCGGGAACACGGCCGCGGGGGCGGCGAGGGCGAGCACCGCCTGCAGGAGACGGGGCGCCCGCGGGCCCGGCGGGAGCCTGTGTGCGGTGTCACTGGTCATGCGTCCACCGTACGAGCCGCCCGGGCCGGCCGTAGCGGGTTCGCTCCACGATCCGCGCGGTCGTGCACCCCTGTGACACCCGCGGGGCGCCGGACGTTCACCGCGATCGTCACCTCGTCGTCGTCGATCGGGTTTAACCTGGGCCGCATGGCCCTGCTCCCGGTGGACACGGACTCGACGCCCGACGACATCGCCGCCCTACTCGCCGTGGACGCCGCGGTCCGCGCGGCGGTCGGATTCGAGCACGATCCGCCCACCGCCACGGCCCTGCACTGGGCCGGCGCGGAGGGGATGTGGATGGCCCTCCTGCGGCCCGGTGACGGGCGCGCCCTCCTCGCCGGCTGGCACCACGAGTTCTCCCTCACCGAGGGCAGCGGGCGCGCCGGTGAGGCCGGCACCGACCTGGTGGGCGACGCACCCGGCTGGTGGCGCCGCGGCGTCGAACACGCGCGGTCACGGGGGGCGTACCTGGGATTCCTGTACGGCTGGGACGGGACGCGCTGGTGGCGACTGGACCAGCCCGTCGACGACGGCTTCGACCCCGAACTGTTCCCCGTGACGCGGGCGGCGCTGCGCGACATCATCGACGACCTCGCCGATTCCACGCTCCTGGACGACCCCGACCCGGACGCCGTAGAGGCCCTCCTCGACGCCGGGGCCGGACTCACCGCCAGGCACCTCGCCGCGGTGCTCCACGCCACCGACGGCTGGCCCGAGGTCGACCTCGAGGCGGGGGTCCGCGCCGCCGACGAGTACCGATCCACGGTCCCCGCCTGACCCCCACGCCCCTGATGACGCGCCGCGTTTCTGTCACCATGGTCCGGTGAGAAGACTCGGCTACGTCGCGGCCAGGCGCCTCGCCCTGGAGACGCTCGGGTGGACGCTCGTCGTGCTCGGGGTCGCCGCGCTGTTCCTGCCCGGCCCCGGACTGCTCATGCTCTTCGCCGGGACCGTCGTGCTCTCTAGGCAGTACGAGTGGTTCGACCGGCGACTCCTCACGGTTAAACGGCTCGCCATGGAGGGCGCCTCCCGCGGGGTCCAGTCGTGGCCCAGGATCGCCGGCTCGGCACTCGGCGTGGCCTGGCTGATCGGGCTGGGGCTCTTCTGGGGCATCGGGTCCGCGGTACCGGGATGGTGGCCGCTCTCACCGGATCTGTGGTTGGTCGGCGGGTGGGGCACCGGCGGCACCCTCATCTTCTCGGGGCTCGTGGCGCTGGCACTGCTCGTCTACGCCTTCCGGCGGTTCCGGGGCAGCCCGTACGACCACGAGGCCGAGGTGGTCCACGACCGTCAGCGTCGCGAGGAACGTCGCCGGGCGCGGGCCGCGCGACGCCACGCCCGCGCCGAGGTCACGCCAGGCTGAACCGTTCCTCGGCGCCGACCGCGACCAGCCGCTCCTCCCCCGCCACGCGGACGCGGACCGGCGTCGCGTCGATCACGCCGTCGCGGTGCCGGATCACCACCTCGTCGCGCGTCACCGTCACAGTGAGCGGGGACCGCAGGTGGATCACCGTGAACGAGACACCGTCGATCGCGCCCGGCAGGTTCGGCTCCAGGTGGAGCATCCCGCCCTCGGCGCGCATGCCGGCGTAGAAGCGCTGCACGAGGTCGACCGTGCCCGCCATGACCCCCATGTGGATGCCCTCCCGGGTGGTGCCGCCCTGGATGTCGCCCACGTCGCTGCGCAGCGCCACCGTGAACCGCTCCCACGAGGAGTCGGGGTCGAAGCGGGCGAGGACTCCGGCGTGGGTGATGTACGACAGGGTCGACCCGTGCGAGGTCCGCTGGTCGTAGTACTCGATCGTGCGGCGGGCGGCATCCTCGGGGAACTCGTAACCGAGCCGGGTGAAGATGCGGCGCAGCTCGTCGTCACCGAACAGGAAGAACAGCATCACCGCGTCGGCCTGCTTGGCCAGCTTGTAGCGGTCCGGTGTGTCGCCCTCGGCCTTGAGGATCCGGTCGAGGCGCTGGATGTCGCCGTACTTCGCGCGGTAGGCGTCCCAGTCCAGTTCCTCGAGGTCGGCGTAGCCCTCGAACTGGCTGATGATCCCGTCGTGGAACGGCACGAACATCCGGCGGCTCATGTCCTTCCATCGCTCGATCTCCTCGTCGCGGAGCTCCAGCCGGGCGCGGACGGCGTCGGCGCGCGGCGACGGCAGCAGGTCGAGCAGGTTCGCGGCGATGTCGCAGATCCACGCCACGAAGACGTTGGTGTAGGCGTTGTTGCGGAGGCCGCCCTCGGCCGCGCCCGGGTACTTCTCGTGGTACTCGTCCGGGCCCATCACGCCGTGGATCTCGTAGCGTTCCCGGTCGGACGAGTAGTGGGCGGCCGACGACCAGAACCGTGCGATGCCGAGCATCAGCTCCGCGCCGTGGGATTCGAGGAACATCGTGTCCTCGGTGGTGACGACGTATTGCCAGACGTTGTAGAAGATCGCGGCGCTGACGTGCCGCTGGTTGTGGGACAGGTCGACGTCCCACTTCCCCGACATCGGGTTGAGGTGGACCTCCTGGGTCTCCTCGGTGCCGAGCGATCCGCTCTGCCAGGGGAACATGAAGCCGGCGCGCCCGGTGGCCCGGGCGGCGGCGCGCGCCTCGGCCAGGCGACGGTAGCGGTACATGAGCAGACTGCGGGTGACACCCGGCAACCGGTGCGTGAGGAACGGCAGGACGAACAGCTCGTCCCAGAACACGTGGCCGCGGTAGGCCTCGCCGTTGATCCCTCGGGCGGGGACGCCGGCGTCGAGATCGGCGGTGTTGGGCGAACACGTCTGCAGGATGTGGCTGATGTGGACGCGCAGGAGATGCTGGGCCTCGTCGTCGCCGAACACCTGCACGTCGCACGCCTGCCAAAGCCGGTCCCACGACTCGCGGTGGTGCGCGAGGGCGGACTCGAACGACCTCGACCTGGCCACCGAGCGGTGCGCCCGCACGAGCGTGTCGCCCGTCGCGGGGTCGCGCGAGGTGAACAGCGCCACCGACTTCTCCACGGTCACCGGCACCCCGCGCTCGAGGTCGAGGTGCAGCGTCTGTTGGACGTGGTCGGGGGTGCGGAAGTCGGTGCGTGGCACCTCGACCGGCCGGCCGGCGGCGAGGACACAGGTCCGGGCGGCGACGCTGACGGTGACCTCGGACTGGCGGGTCCGGGTCTTGAGCGCCATCACTTCCGGTTCCGGGAACTCCGTTCCGACGGGGTGGAGGTGGGTTCCCTCGAGGTCGCGGTAGCGGGGCACGCCGTCGTTGGTGACGCGCCCGTCGATCGCGCTGACGACCTCGGCGGGCCCGGACCAGTTGAGCGGGGTGAGGGTCCACTCGAGGTAGGCGTGGTGCATCGACGCCATGGAGGTGAACCGGCGGCTGACCAGTTCGGTCTCGCGCCCCTCGCGGTCGCGGAAGCGCAGGTGCCGGGTGAGCACCGCGGCGCGGAGGTCGAGCCGGTGCCGGTAGTCGAAGACCTCCACGTCCGCGAGGCGCAGGACCTCCGCGCCGCCGACGCGGAGTTTCAGCGGCAGCCAGTTGGGCAGGTTGACCAGGTCCTCGTTGTGGACCGGGACACCGCCGAGCAGGGTGGTCGCGCGGTTGTAGAGGCCGTGGACGTAGGTGCCGGGGTAATGGACGTCGTCGGCCTCCTCCCACTCGGCCGCGCCGCGGGTGGCCATGTACCCGTTGCCGGTCGAGGTGAGGGTTTCGCGCAGGCCCTCGTCCCGGGGATCGACGCCGTCGTAGGCGAGGGTGAAGGCGGCGTCGGTATCACCGGCGGTGTCCAGGGGACCGGTGTGCGAGATGGTCACACCTGTGACACAACCACACCCGAGTCGTCGGCGGGCCCGGTTGGCGGTCCGGTTCTCGGGATCGTCACCCCGCCGAGACCCGCCGGCTACGCCGATGGGCTATGATCTAGGTCACAGTCGGGACGGTTCGGGCCGCGCCGCGAACCCCCTTGTCGACCGTCTCGTCGGACACGGGAGTGCACCATGACCGTTCAGCTCATCGAGATCACCGAGGACGTCGCCGACCGCATGCAGATCCTCACCACGCCGACGGCCTGTCAGGTGGAGGACGCACGGATGATCATCGTCGATCTGCTCGGCTCGGCGCCCTCGTGGCCACTGGCCGTTCTGGTCGACCAGGTCTGCATGGCGTACGAGTGCCCGGACGGTGAGCGCCTGATGGTCGATCTGCGCGACCGGGAGGGACTGGCGGACGACCTGCTCCGGGACGAGCCGGCGCTCAAGCGTGTGCGGTGGGTGCGCGCCACGCGGATGGCGCTGCGCGAGCTGACCGACGCGGGAGAGGTCGTGTGGAGCCAGCCGTCGGACGATCCCGACGAGGTCGATCACCCGGAGGTACAGGTGCTGATGTCCGGCGCGGAGCCGCGGGCCTTCCACATCTACGTGGGTGAGCCGCTGCCCGACGGGTCGGTCTCCTTGCGGTAGCGCACGGCCACCGCGAGCATCACCGCGCCGACCGCGATGAACGACAGGACGCGGAACAGGCCCGGCAGCGTGGCGAGGTCCAGCAGGAGCAGCTTCGCCAGCGCGAGCGCGCCCAGGACGAACCCGAGCCGGCGGGCGTCGGCGATGCGGGGGCTCGGGGTGAGGACCAGCCACGCCGCGCAGCAGATCCACAGCACGGTCACCACGAGGTGCGCGGCGAGGAACCCGGTGCGCGCCGCGCCGGTGAGGTCGCCGATCGTCACGCCGGCGGCGACGATCATCACCGAGAAGGTGGCCAGGGCGACGACCGCACCGACCATCGTCACGCGCCCGGCCTCGCGGGGCAGTCGGCGCCGCGCCCACCACGTGACGGCGGCCGCCAACGCAGTGACGGCGAGCGCGGAGACGACGTCCCAGTAGCTGAACTCGCGCACCGCGAGCCGTTCGCTGAGCGCGAGGTGCGGTTCGTTGACGCCCAGGTACACGAGCAGGGCGAGTACGGACGCGGCTCCGGCCACCCAGTGCAGCCACCTGCGGCCCCACAGCCCGGCCGCCGCGACGTACGCCAGCGCGCTGAGGGTGAGGGCGAAGCCGGTCATCTCGCGCCCGCCCAGCTCGACCCAGGTGAGCAGGAGTAGCGCGCTGCCGACGATGCCGGTCACCGCGGACAGGTGCGTGGCGTGACGGTCGCGGTCCGTGCCGCCGGCGCGGTCCGTGCCGGCGGTGCGGCCGGCGAGGACGGCGACGACCAGGTAGGCCGCGGCGAGGAGCAGGCCGTAGGGCCAGCCGGGCCGGAGGAGGTATGTGGCGGGCAGGAGGGCGAGGGGCAGTGCGGTGGGGACGACGACGAGGGCCGCGTTCTCGACGGCGGGGCTCCGGCGGAGTGAGTCGTACCAGGCCACCCCTGCTCCGACGGCGGCGAAGACGAGGGCGGTCGCGATGAGCGCCATCTGTTCGCCGCGGGAGTGGAGGGCGGCCTGCGAGAGGTATCCGGCCAGCAGGATGCCGGGGAGGACGGACCACACGACGCGGACGGCCACCCCCAGGTCGGCGGCGAGGGCGGCGGTGGCGATGCCGACGATCGCGACGAAGACCGGCAGTTCGACGTCCGTGGAGATGAACGGCGCGAGCAGCATCGTGCCCGCGGACACGAGGCACGCCAGCAGCCCCGAGGCCCACCGTTGGGCCAGCGCCATGCCGCCGAGGGCGAGTCCGCCGACGAACATGAACGCGGCCGGGACGGGGATCCACAGGTAGAGGGTGGTCGCGGCGATGATGTCGAGCATCGCGGCGGCGAGTCCGGTTCCGACGAGCGCGAGCGCGCCGGGGTTGACCGGGGTCCCGGCCGTCGGCTCGTGGCGCGCCTGAAGTCGTAGGCCTAGCGCGACGAGGACCACCGCGAGCGCGGCGGCGGCGATCACCCGCGCGATCGGCGGGAAGAGGCCGGCCTGGATGGCGACCACCAGCAGGAAGGCGATGCCGGCGAGCATGACCGACCCGCCGATCGCCGCGATGACGGTGGCGGCGGTGATCCGCGGCGCCCGCCGCGGACGCGCCTCGGCCGGCGGCGCCCACGGCTGCGGCGGCTGCGGCAGTTGCGGCAGTTGCGGCAGCTGCGGCAGCGACTGCGGCGGGCCTGTCGGCCGAGGCGGCGGCGCCGGCTGCCATGCGTGCTCGCGCGCCGGCTGCTGCCACGGTCGGCCCGGGCGCACCCCGTGCGCTGGCGGTTCGGGCGCTGGCGGTCCGGGCGGCTGCCAGGGCGACCCGGGCCGGGCCGCCTGCGCGGCCTGAGCGGGACCGGCGTGCCGACCGAGCGCGATCAGCCCGGCCCGGACCTCCGCGACCTCCGCGGTGATGCGCCCGAGGCGGGCGTCGAGGTCGGCGAGGGCGCGCTGCAGGTCAGGCTGCTCGGGGTTCACCTCAGAATCATCTCCCGCCCCGGCCCCGGCGTCCATATGTCAGGCCCGGGCCCGGGCGCTACCGCCGTGCGCGCTGAGCCGCCGGTGCCGGACGCGACCGTAGTACGAGGATCACGCCGACGGCACTGACGGCCATCCCCACCACCGCCGGGAGGGTGATCGGGACACCGAACATGAGCCACACCCAGACCATGGTCGTGGGCGGAGTGAGGTACAGCAGGACGCTGGCCACGGTGGCGCCGCGAGTGCGGGTGACGAAGACGAAGAGGACGTATCCGCACAGCGTGGACAGGAATACCAGCCAGGCCACTGCCGTCCAGAAGTCGGTTTCCGCCTCGGGCGCAGCCTGACCGGTCAGCACCGCTGCGACCATCAGCACCACGCCCGCGACGACGGACTGCATGGTGATGGACTGCAGCAGCGTCTCGGTGGGCCGCAGGCGCTGGGTGAGGACCGTGCCCGTCGCCAGGCTGAGCATGCCCGCGGCCGGGAACAGGTACGCCCACCACGGTGCGGACCCCGCGTCCAGGCCGCCGGAGACGACCACCACGACGCCCGCCAGTCCGAGGGCCATACCGATCCACATGCCGGCCGTCGTGCGTTCGCCGAGCACACGACCGGCGACGGTGGCCACGAGCAGCGGTTGGAGCGCGGCGATGAGGGCCGCGGTGCCGCCGTCGACGCCGCGCGCGACCCCCTCGAAGATCATGAACAGGAACACGGCCTGGCTGAACAGGCCGAGGGCGGCCTGCCGGGTCCACGACGCACGGTCGTCCAGCCGCACCCGCAGCACGAGGCAGACGCTCACCAGCAGAACGCCGAGGATCGAGAACCGCCAGGCCAGCAGCTGCAGCGGTGTGCCGCCGGCGCGGGTGCCGAGCTCCGCGCCGACGTAGCCGGAACTCCACATGAGCACCAGCGCCACCGACGCCAGATGGCCGCCGTTCCGGCGGAGCGCCTGACGCGCGGACTCGGGCATCGTCACACCTTATGAAGCAGCCGCCCTCGCCGTCGTCGACCCGCTTCACACCACCCCCTCACGCGAGGGGGACAGGCCGAGCCGACGCACAGCGATGCCCGCGCGGGGTGTGACACGATCAGCCGGTACTCCTCACGCCGGACAGGGGCCGCGATGCGCACTCGACTCGTCACCACCGTCGGCGCGGGACTGGCGGCGACCGGACTGCTCGTGGCATGCGGCAGTGGCAGCGGCGATTCCCTCCGACCGCCACCGACGCCGGAAGCCACCGTCGAGAGTTCGGTTTCGTCCGACGCCCAGCAGGAGCCGGCCGCCCCGGAGAGCGTGATCGTGTGCCAACCGGGGATGGTCGACACCGCCTCGACCGCCGACGACGTCCCCGCGTGGCCAGGCCCCCCGCCGGCGGAATTCGAGTTGCCGGCACCTACACCTGCCCCGCGCGGCTGCGGAATGCTCACCGGCCCGCAGGCGCGAACCGTCTACGAGGCGGCGCTTGCTCACCCGGCCGCTCTTCTGGAAGAAGGGCACCTCGAAAGCGACGACGACCTGAGCGACACCAGTGATGCGCTGTGGGGGCTCGACGGCATGGTGGTGTGGATCGTCGTCGAGCCACAGTGGTGATTCCGACGGCGGTGACCCGGCCCGGTCACACGCCGGCCGGCCCGTCGAGGTGCTTTTCACGCACGCCGGAAGCGCCGCCGCGGCGTGTCAGGCGGGGCGGGTGTGGGGGCC
>NZ_BCSL01000061.1:0-11944 GCF_001570845.1 Dietzia papillomatosis NBRC 105045
GATGGCGCGCTCTTCAGGCGGCGCAGACCCGAGCGCAACGCGTGCGGGGAGGCTTCCGGTGGTGCGGACGCTTGATGCGGTTAGGCGACCCTTGTTAGACAGACCAGTCTGTTCTGACTATCCTCGCCGCCATGACCGATACTGCAGCCGCCCCCCGTACCGCTCGTCCCGCGCGCGCGGCCAAGCCACAGGGGCAGTGGAAGATCGACGGCAAGCTCACGCTCAACCACAACGAGCAGTTCAAGCTGGAGGACGACGCCCTCAACGTGCGCCAGCGCATCCTGGACACGTACTCCAAGGAGGGCTTCGATTCGATCCCGTCGGACGACTTGTCGGGCCGTATGCGCTGGTGGGGCCTGTACACGCAGCGCAAGCAGGGCCTCGACGGCTCCCGGACCTCGAAGCTCGAGGCCGACGAGCTGCAGGACAAGTACTTCATGATGCGCGTCCGCACGGACGGTGGCGCGGTCTCCACCGACCAGCTGCGCGTGCTGGCGAGCATCTCGACCGACTTCGCCCGCGGCACGGCCGACATCTCCGACCGGCAGAACATCCAGTACCACTGGATCGCCATCGAGGACGTCCCCGCAATCTGGCAGCGGCTCGAGGACGTGGGCATCGACACGGTCGAGGCGTGCGGCGACTGCCCGCGCGTCATCCTCGGTAGCCCGGTCGCCGGTGTGGCGGAGAACGAGATCCTCGACCCCACCCCGGTGATCGAGGAGATCAAGGCCAAGTACATCGGGACGCCCGAGTTCTCGAACCTGCCGCGCAAGTTCAAGTCCGCCATCACCGGCCACCCGAGCCTCGACGTGGTCCACGAGATCAACGACATCTCGCTGGTCGGCGTCGAGCACCCCGAGCTGGGCCCCGGATACGACCTCTGGGTCGGCGGCGGCCTGTCGACCAACCCGCAGCTCGCCACCCGCATCGGCGTGTTCGTCCGCCAGGAGGAGGCGGCGGAGGTGTGGGCCGGCGTGGTGGGCATCTTCCGCGACTACGGCTACCGCCGCATGCGCACCCGCGCCCGGCTGAAGTTCCTCATCAAGGACTGGGGCGCCGAGAAGTTCCGCCAGGTGCTGCAGGACGAGTACCTCGGCCGCGAGCTCCCCGACGGCCCGGCGCCCGAACGTGGCGTCGGCTCCGGTGACCACGTGGGCATCTACGAGCAGAAGGACGGCCGCTTCTACGTGGGCGCCGCCCCGACCGTCGGCCGCGTCGGCGGCGAGAAGCTCGCACAGGTCGCCGACCTCGCCGAGGCCGCCGGGTCGCACCGTGTGCGCTTCACCCCGCACCAGAAGCTGCTCGTGCTGGACGTCGAGCCGGACAAGGTCGACCAGCTGGTCGAGGGCCTCGCCGAGATCGGGCTGTACGCCCGCCCGAGCTCCTTCCGTCGCGCCACCATGGCGTGCACGGGCATCGAGTTCTGCAAGCTCGCCTTTGTCGACACCAAGGACACGGCCACCGCGCTGGTCGACGAGCTCGAGCGTCGCTTCGCCGACGACGCGCCCCTGCGCACGCCGCTGTCGATCCACCTCAACGGCTGCCCCAACAGCTGCGCCCGCATCCAGACCGCCGACATCGGCCTCAAGGGCCAGCTCCTCGACGGCGACACCCCCGGCTTCCAGGTCCACCTGGGCGGCGGGCTGGCGTCGGAGGACCAGGAGTCCGGCGGGCTCGGCCGCACGGTCCGCGGCCTGCGCGTGCCGTCCGCGGAGCTGCCCGACTACGTCGAACGCGTGATCCGCAAGTACATGGAGACCGGTGCCAGCGGCGAGACCTTCGCCGAGTGGGCGCACCGGGTGGACGAGGAGGTCCTCGTATGACCGCAGTGAGCCTGGAACTGCTGCCCCGCAGCACCGTCCTCACGCCCGGCCCCGGCCGGAAGCGCACCACCGCCGAGCTCAAGGCCATCGCCGAGGAGGCGGGCCGCCGCTTCGACGACCGCGGCCTCTACGGCAACCACTCCGAGATCGACCCGGCGGAGGTCCTGGCCTGGGCGGGGGAGACCTTCGGTGACGCGCTCGCGGTGGCGTGCTCCATGGCCAACACGGTCGTGCCCGAGATGACAGCGCAGCACGCCCCCGGCGTGGACGTGCTGTTCCTGGACACGGGCTACCACTTCTCCGAGACCGTCGGCGTCCGCGACGCGCTCGCCGCCACCCCCGGTCTCAACGTGGTGGACGTGCGCAGCCCCGCGACCCGCGAGGAGCACGAGGCCGCCCTCGGCCCGCGCCCCTACGAGACCGACCCCGAGATGTGCTGCCGCCTGCGCAAGGTCGAACCGCTCGACGCCGCCCTGTCCGGGTACGAGGCGTGGATCACCGGCCTGCGCCGCGTCGACACCGACCACCGGGCCGGCGCGGCCATGGTCGAGTGGGACGAGAAGCACTCGATGGTCAAGATCAACCCGCTGGTGGCGTGGACCATGGAGCGCGTCCACGACTACGCCGCCGAGCACGGATGCCTGCTCAACCCGCTCCTCGACGACGGGTACCCGTCGATCGGCTGTGAGCCCTGCACCCGCCGCGTCGAGGCCGGTGCCGACCCGCGGTCCGGCCGCTGGGCGGGCTCGTCCAAGACCGAGTGCGGCATCCACCTGTGACCATCGCGTTGTCGCCGGCGGCCCCGCCGGCACCCACGCTGGACGGGCTGCCGCTCACCGTCGGCCTCGCGGGTCGGGAGGTGCTGCTCGTCGGGGCGGGACCCGTCTCGGCCCGCCGGGCGGCGACATTCCTCGAGGCCGGAGCCCTCGTCCGGGTGGTGGCCCCGCGCGTCGACCCGGCGATGGCCGACCTCGCGGAGCGGGCGGGCGACGACCTCGTCGTCGTCACCAGGCCCTTCGCCCCCGCCGACCTGGACAGTCCCTGGATGGTGCACGTCGCCACCGGCGACCCCCGGATCGACGCCGAGGTCGCCGCACTGTGCGAGCAACGGCGGATCTGGTGCGTCACCGCCGGGGACTCCGCGTTGGGATCGGCGCGGGTGCCCGCGCGCACGGCCGTCGCGACGCCCACCGGAACCGTGCGCATCGCCGTCGACTCGGGCGACCCCCGCCGCTCGGTGCGGGTGGGACGCCACGTCGCGCGCTCCCTGGCCACCGCACCCGCCGGTTTGCGTGCGCGCCGCCGCCCGGCCACCGGGTGGGTCGCGCTGGTCGGCGGCAGCGGCGACGGCGACCTGCTCACCGTCCGTGCGCGGCGCCTCGTCCACACCGCCGACGTGCTCGTCGTGGACGGCGCGGCCGACGCCACACTGGTGGCGGAGCTAGACGACGACGTCGAAGTGCTCGAAGCCGCCACCGACCTGCCCGCCGCCCGCGTGGCGGATCTTGTGGCGACACGGTACGCCGCGGGGCACGGGGTCGTGCGGATCGCCGCATCGGCCACCCTGGCCGATCGGGCCCGCGAGCTCGAGGCCGGCGGGGTGGACTTCGAGGTCGTCCCGGGCGTGGTCTAACCCCAGGCGGTCGTGAGCGCCTCGTCGATGCCGTCCCGCACGGCAGCGCGCACCTCGTCGACAGTCGGCGGCGGCCCGGAGTCCCACACCACGATCGGCGCCGCCGCGGCGACGGCGCGTCGCGGGGGAAGTTTCGCGTGCTCGCGGCCGTGGTAGGCGAGTCCCAGCGGCAGCACGGCCACCGGGGCGCCGGCCTCGCGGGCGCCCGCGACCATCATGCCGACGCCCTTCTTCACCGACTCGAGCCGCAGCGTGCGCAGGTCGTCGGCGGAGGAGTTGGTGCCCTCGACGAAGGTGAGCACGACGCCCCCGCCCGTGAGCCGGTCCACGCAGAGCCCGATGAGGCGCGTGGCGGCGGCCTCGTGGATGTCGGACGCCGTCCCCTCGTAGTTCTTGGCCCGGAACACGGGCACCGTGCCGGTGTACTCGAAGACCGGTCGCAGGGGCCCGCGGAACAACGGGTCCTTGGTCAACCCGGTCCCGCTCGCGAGGAAGCGGACCCGCCGGTCGAACAGGGCCGCCGCGAGCACGGTCGGGTCGTGCGCGGACGGGTGGTTGACGGCCACGACGATGCCCACGCCCTCGGAGTGCAGGCGGTGCAGCCGCTCGATCGTCTCGTCGGGGATCCGCAGCCGCGGCCGGTAGATCGCGTCGACGAGCGCCAGCAGCGGGTAGGTGAACCAGTCCCGCCGCCGACCGGGCCCGTAGAAGTCGTACACGGCCTCCCAGTTGGCCACGGACACCTCGGGCCGCCGCCGCCTGTTCATGGAGCCAGCCTGTTCATCCCCCCAGTTTCGCCGAGCCGATGCGGCGGCGCACCCCGATTGCGGCATGCTCGATGACATGACAGCCCTGTCCGGTCCGGCCGGCCCCCGCCTGCTGTTGGTCGCGCACGGGACCCGGTCCGCCGCCGGCCGCCGGGTGCTGGGCCGGATCCTGCTCGAGGCGCGCAAGCAGCTCGTCGGGGTGGACTGCCGACTCGCCTGGGTGGACGTCCAGGAGCCGGGGCCCGGGAAGATCCTCGCGGACGGCGTGCCGACGGTCGTGGTCCCCGCCTTCCTCGCGCGCGGGTTCCACGTCGTCCACGACGTCGGGCAGGCGTGCCGCGAGGCGCCCGGCCCCGTCGTGCAGACACCGCACCTGGGCGCCGAGCCCGAGCTCGTCCGGGCGCTCGTGCAGCGGCTCGCCGAGGCCGGCGCGACGGGGGCGTTCGGCGCCGACGCGGTCGTCCTCGGCGCGGCCGGCAGCAGCGACGCGTCGTCGGTCGCGGAGACACGCGCGCTGGCCGCGCGCCTCGCCGAGCTGCTCCGCACGCCCGTGACCGCCGGTTTCGCGTCCGCGGCGAGTCCGACGGTCACCGAGGAGGTCACGCGACTGCGCGCTGACGGACACCGTCGGATCGCCGTGGCGACGCACCTGCTCGCTCCGGGATTCTTCGCCGATCGACTGGCCGCCGCGGGCGGGGATATCACCTCCGCGCCATTGGGTGCGCACCCGGAGATCATCGATCTGATCGTGCGGAGATATCGCGAGAATTCCGCGGCAATCGGTCGCTAAAGTCACGACGACTTACACGCCCAACACCTGTGAATCGACTTAAAACGTCAGCGTTGCAAACATTTCCATCGAACGTTTTCAAAAGTAGTGTGTGCGGACTGTGAATTGTTTGTGCATAATGTCCTCGAAAGACGGATAGCCGGAGCAGGGAGAAGAAGCGCATGGCACAACAGTTCCAGGTTCAGTACATCGACGACCTCGACGGAACGGATCTCGGCACAGAGGCCAATTCCATTTCGTTCGCGTTCGACGGCAAGGAATACACGATCGACCTCAGTGATGAGAACGCCGAGAAGTTCCGTGAGGTCATGGCGCCGTACGTCGAGAACGGCCACCGCGTGACATCGACCAAGGCCAAGCCGGCACGCCGGACGGCGAGCAAGACGTCCTCGTCGGGGGAGACCAAGGCCATTCGTGAATGGGCGCGAAACAACGGATATGAGGTCTCCGACCGCGGCCGAATTCCCGCCGACATCATGGACGCGTACGCTGCGGCCAACTGATCGCCGTGGGCAGAGCGCGGCCGCCCGGACGGGCGGGCGATGGGCTCCGTTGATGGGGGCTGAGGTCCTTTTCCTCTTGCGTGATTCACGCCGCGGCCGGTCAGTTCGCGGCGTATTCCATCCCGGCGGCTCAGAGTCGCTCGACCGGCGCGTCCAGATGGGGCAGTATCCCCGCGACGAGACCGGCGCGGATGCCCGAGTAATTCGGCCCGCGCAGCGAGGCCAGTTCCGCGGCCACGGCGACGGCCCGGTCGAGGACCGACTCGGCGTCGACGGCCTCGTGCGCGATCCCGGCCGAGACGGCCTCGGCGGCGGGGTAGCGGCGGGCGGTGAGCATCGCGGTGGCCGCCACCGGGTGACCGAGGCGGGTCGTCACGAGCGCGTTCATGCCCGCCGGGAACGGCATCCCCAGCCTCGCCTCGGGAAGGTTCCAGTAGCCGCGGTCAGACCGCATCACCCGGTGATCGTGGCTCACCGCGAGCATCGCCCCGGCGCCGAACGCGTGACCGTTGACCGCCGCGACGGTCGGCAGCTCCAGCCGCAGCACCCGGGCGAACAGCCGCTGCACCCGCGTCACGTACGCGGGCAGCCCCGCGGGGTCCGAGGCGACGACCCCCAGATCGAGCCCGTTGGAGTAGAACTGACCGGCGCCCGTGGTGACCAGCGCGGCCGGGCCCTCGGAGGCCTCGACCTCGTCGAGCGCGGCGTCGAGCGAGTCGAGGAGGTCCGGCGAGAAGACGTTCTCGGGATTGCCGGGCTCGGCTGTCGGCTCGGTGGTGGTCGGCTCAGTGTCCATCAGCTCCGAGAAGCGCAGGACGTAGACGCTGCCATGACGGCTCAGGGTGGTCATGGACCCAGCCTAGGCCGCCCCGGCAGACGGGCGGGTAACACTGTCTCAGCAGGTGCGGAGCCGGCGTGACGGCACTGTCGCGACGCCCGTATCACGGTGTCCCGCCGACACGCCACGCCGGTATGACGGTGAACTCGTCGTCGTCGTCGTACCCTGCCGGGGTGACCCCTTCCTCGACGCGTGCCTCCACCCACGCCCAGTACGACGACTCGCTGCGCCGGGGGATCCTCGACGAGGCCACCAGGCGGCTCCGCGACGCGCCCCCGGAGACGCTCGGACTGCGGCCCCTGGCCGCCTCCCAGGGCACCTCCACCACGGCGATCTACACGATGTTCGGCGGCAAGGCCGGACTGCTCGCCGCGGTCGCGCACGAGGCCGACAGCCAGCTCGCCGCCGCCCTGCGCGACGCCCTGCGGCACGACAGCGTCGAAGGCGACGTCCGGTCCCTGTGCCGCGCCTACCGCCTGTGGGCGCTCGAGAACCAGGGCCTCTACGGCCTCGTCGTGGGCGAGCCCGCGCGGTCGCCGCGGGCCGGGACCGAGCGCGGCGCCGGTGGCCCCGACGAGCCGCTGTGGCGCGAGCCGCTGCTCGAGGTGGTCGACGCGGCGGTCGACGAGGGCGTCTTTCGCGCCGCGGACGTGCACGAGGCCGCGACCGCCATCTGGGCGTCGCTGCACGGCGTGGTGTCGCTGGAGCTCAGCGTGTGGCGGTCCTCGCCCAGCGCCGAGCAGTACTTCGAGACGCAGCTCGCGGCGATCCTGCGGTCGTGGGCGGGCGGCTCGGCGGGGACGACGCGCACGCTCGGCGCCACCGGCACGGACGGCGCGGCCCGATGAGCGAGCGCGCGTTCTTCACCCTCGACGACTCGGGCGCCTACATCCCCACGATCTTCGCGCGCAGCGCCTGGTCGGACAGCATGGTCAACGGCCCGGCCGTGGTGGCGGCGGCCGCGCGCGCCC
The DNA here is from genome assembly GCF_001570845.1 of Dietzia papillomatosis NBRC 105045. NCBI lineage: Bacteria > Bacillati > Actinomycetota > Actinomycetes > Mycobacteriales > Dietziaceae > Dietzia > Dietzia papillomatosis. Next base: position 7,329 of record NZ_BCSL01000061.1, read on the forward strand.
TGGAGCTCGAGCACGGCGCCGACGGCTTCCAGCCGGCGCGCCTGACCGTGGACCTGTTCGCCCCGGTCCGCAACGAGCCGCTCGTCGCGCGCACCGAGGAGATTCGTGCCGGGAACCGCATCCGCGTGGCCGACGTCGAGCTGACGCAGGGCGACAAGGCCGTCGCCCGGGCCACGCTCGTCCAGCTGCGCCGCGGGGAGCAGCCGCCGGGCCGGATCTGGCGGTCGGGGCGGGTCGTCGAGCCCCCGACGGGGGCCGCGGACGAGCCCGACAAGCCGGGCTCGAACGTCTTCTTCGGCAGCGGTGAGGACCCCGTCACGTGGGACCGCGACATGGGCGTGCACCAGAACGACCAGCGCAAACGCTTCTGGCAGCAGCCGCTCGACACCATCACCGGTGAGGACTCCACGCCGTTCCAGCGCGCGGTGACGCTGGCCGAGTCGACGAGCCTCATGACGCACTGGGGCGACGAGGGGATCGGCTTCATCAACGCCGACCTCACCGTGGCGCTGGCCCGCCTGCCGCGCTCGCGTGACCTGGGGATCGAGGCCGACGAGCACATCAGCGCCGAGGGCGTCGCGGTGGGCACGGCCTCGCTGTTCGACCGCGACGGCGTGTTCGCCACCGGCACCGTGGTGGCCGTGTCCAACGCGGGGCGGCAGATCGACTTCACGCGGCGCGGGCCGGGCGGCGACTCCGGGGACCGCGGCTCGCTCGGCGGCTCGGAGAGGGCGAGGCGGGTATGACCGGCGGCCTGAGCCACGCCAGGATGCTCGACGCGCTCGAGGCGCAGGTCGGGCTGGTGCGGTTCGCGCTGGCGGGGGACGGGTCGGGTGGCTCGGGGTCGGGTGGCTCGGGTTCGGGTGCTGCGGACGTCACCGCCGCCGTGCCCTCGTGCCCCGACTGGACCGTCCGCGATCTCGTCGCGCACCTGGGCACCGTCAACTGGTGGGCGGGTCAGACCGTCCGCGACGCGACGCCCGACGCCCGGAGCCGCGGTATGAGCGCGGTGCAGCGCTCGGCGCCGCCGGCCGCGGACGGCGCGGATGCGCTCGCCGACTGGTACGCGCGGATCGCCGATGAGATGCTCCGGACCCTCACCGACGCCGCCCCCGACGCGCCCGCCTGGACCTTCTCCGGCGCTGGCCGCGCCGACTTCTGGCTGCGACGCCAGCTGCACGAGACCACGATCCACCGCTGGGGCGTCGAGGCCGCGCTGCACGGCGCGGCCGCGACGACGCCCGTGTCGGAGGACGTGGCCGTCGACGGCATCGACGAGTTCTGCACGGTGATGCGCCCGCACTTCTCCGGCCGCGTGCCCGCGCTGCCGCTGACGATCCGCCTGCGTGCCGTGCCCCACGCCGCCTCGGACGGTGTGGCGGCGGGCGGCCTCGCGGCGGGCGCCGAGCCGGTCGGTGCGGGCTCGTTGGGTGCTCTCGAGTGGGAACTGCCGGGGCCCCCGGACGGCGGGGAGGTCGAGGTGGCCGGCCCGCCGGAGACTCTCGCCCTGCTGCTGTGGGGGCGCGTGCGCGCGGGCGCCGCGGGCCTGGAGGTCACCGGCGACCGCGACGGCCTCGACGCCGCCCTGGAGGCCGGGCTGTCCGCGTGAGCGGGCCGTCGGCGTGAGGGTCCCTGCCGCGGTGGCGTGGGTCGCGCTCGGCGGCGCGATCGGGACGTCCGCGCGCGTCGCCGTGACGGAGGCGATCGCGCCGACGCTCGCCGCGACCCTCACCATCAACGTCCTCGGTGCGTTCCTGTTGGGCGCGCTGCTCACCGCCCTGGAGGGCGGTGAGGACGGGGGCGGCCGGAACCACGATGAGGGACGACGACGACAACGCGCGCGACTGCTCCTCGGCACCGGCGTCTGCGGCGGGTTCACCACGTACTCCCTCATCGCGCTGCAGGCCGCGACGCTGACCCGCGCCGGCGACGGGCCGGCGGCGCTGGCCTACTGCGTGGTGACGCTCGTGCTGGGCGCTGTCGCCACCACGCTCGGGATGGTGCTGGCCGCGGTGGCGCGCCGGGGGACGCCGTCGTGACGATGTTGTGGGTCGCGCTCGGCGGCGGGGTGGGCGCCGCGGCGAGGTACGCGCTCGACCGCGTGGTGGCCGCCCGCTGGCGGGGTCGGTTCCCGCTGGGGACGTTCCTGGTCAACGTGTCCGGGTCGCTCGCGCTAGGGCTGCTCACCGGCCTGCTCGTGGACGGCTCCCTCCCGGTGGTCCTCCTCGGGACCGGGGTGCTCGGCGGGTACACGACGTTCTCCACCGCCAGTTATGACACCGTCCGCCTGGCCCGCGAGCGGCGGTTCGGTACCGCGCTGGTCTACGGGGTGGGCACGATGGTCGTCACGGTGGTCGCCGCGGCGCTGGGGTTGTGGCTCGCGGGGTTGTGGTGCGCGGGCGGCTGGTCCACTGTGGGGTGATGGGTCACCGGATGTTCGTGGCGGTCATGCCGCCGGAGGAGGTTCGCGACCAGCTCGAGACGTTCCTCGAGCCGCGGCCCGGGTTGGCGTGGACGAGTCCCTCGCAGTGGCACCTCACGCTGACGTTCTGCCCCGATGTCGACGACTGGCGCCTCGACGACCTCACCGAGCGGCTGGAGGCGGTCGCCCGCAAGCACGAGCCGTTCCGCGTGCGCCTGGCGGGGGCCGGGGCCTTCCCGTCGGTCGAGCGGGCCAAGGTCCTGTGGGCGGGCGTGGATCAGCCGGAGGGGCGGCCGCTCAACGCGCTCGCCGCGGGCGCCCGGTCGGCCGCCAACGCCGCCGGGTGCGTCCCGGACGGGGCGCGGTTCCGGCCGCACCTCACGCTGGCCAGGCTCGGGGGCCGCGATGACGCCACCGCGTGGCTCCGCGTGCTCGACACCTTCACCAGTAGCGAGTGGGAGGTCTCCGAGATCGCCCTCGTCGACTCGTTCCTCGGCGAGGGCCCCCGCGGCCGCGCCCGACACGAGGTGGTGGCCCGGCTGCCGCTGGGCTCACGGGAGCGCCGGTGGTGGGACCCGCCCGGCGCCTGACGGTCGGCGCCCGGGCCGCCGGTCCCGCCGGACGGCCGGTCACAGGGTCGCGCACTGCCCCTGGCGCTCGCCGGCGACCTGGTTGCCTCCGCCCGTCGGGGCCGGGTCGTTCGCCTCGCACTCGAGGTCCCCGCCGATCGTGTTGCCCTCGAAGCGCTGCGCGCCGGAGTTCTCCTCCGATTCGACGTCGCCGCCGATCCGGACGTTCTCCAGGGTGGCTTCGCGCCCATACTCGAGTTCGACGGAGCCGGTCACCTCGCCGCCGGTGACGAGCACGGCGATGTGGCCCTCGGCGTCGATGTCCTCGGTGACGCGGATGTTGAAAGCCTCGAGGCGACCGCCACCGAGCACGTCGACGTCCCCGTTGACCGACAGGTCGCGCAGGATGCACGTCTGCCCGTCGAGGACCCGGACGTCGCCGGTGATGTCCTCACCGGTGCGTTCGCCGGAGCAGTCGACGAGCCCTGGTGCGGCGGTGGCGTCACCGGCGGCTCGATCCTGCTCGGGGACGGTCGGCGCGGAGGACTGCTCGGTGACGGTGACGGTCTGCTCGGCGGGGGTCTGCTCGGCGGCCTGGTCGTCGGACCCGGAGGTGCATCCGGCCGCGGCGAGCAGCGCGGCGGCAGGGAGTGCGAGCAGCGCGCGGGCGTGGCGTGCCCGGGCGGGGTGAGTGGCGCGGGTGGGGCGAGGGGTGCGGGCGGCGTGGACGGACATCGTGGACGACCTCTTCGCTGGTGTGCCGGGGCGCCCTGTGCGGCCCCGGCCGCGGTGGTGACGTGTCCCACCGTAGGCGCCGCCGGGCCACCCGCCACCGCAGACGCGGATACGGTATGGCCGTGGAACTCATCGGGACCGTGGACCCTGCCCATCCGCTCGTCGTCGTGGCCCTGGAGCAGGAGGCCCGGCACTTCGTCACCGACTTCCCCGTCCTCGTCACCGGGGTGGGCAAGGTCCGCGCGGCCGTGGCCGTCGCGCACGCCCTCGGTGGCGGCGCCCGGCCGCGCGAGTTGGTCAACGTCGGCACGGCCGGCGGTCTGCACCCGGGGATGGAGGGCACACACGAGGTCGCGACGGTGTTCCAGCACGACTTCGACGACCCCGCGCTGCACGCGGTCACCGGTCGCCACGACGGTCCGCCGCTCGCCCTGTCGGCGACCCGTGCCGTGACACCGGAGCAGGCGCCCGAGCCCTCGGCGCCGGGTGGAGCGGCCGCGCCGGTACTCGCCACCGGCGATCGCTTCGTGGCCGGTGGGCCGGTGCGTGACCGTCTGGCGGGTGTCGCCGATTTGGTGGACATGGAGGGGTACGCAGTCGCCGCGGCGGGGGCGATGCTCGGCGTGCCCACCCGGTTGGTCAAGCACGTCTCGGACTCCGCCGACGAGTCCGCCGGGACCACGTGGGTCGAGGGCGTCGACGCCTGCGCCCGCGTGCTGGCGGAGTGGGTCGGTACCCGCCTGGCCTGACGCGGCGGTCACGGCCCGCCGCGCGACGCGCCGTCCGGTTTTGTTCGAACCCTTGTGCGCTCGGTGTGGCGCCGGTATGATCGAACTATAGTTCGACATTGGTGGTCATTGTTCGGTGTGGCGCTCGGCGAGGGGGTGGGG
>NZ_BCSL01000062.1:0-11281 GCF_001570845.1 Dietzia papillomatosis NBRC 105045
GGCGTGTCCTGAGCGCAAGCTCCATCTCGCCGTCGTCGCCGGTCAGCTCGTCCTCCTCCAGCCACGACTCGAGGACGGTTCCCTCCTCGGACGCGGCGCGCTCGGCGGCCTCGCGGTGCTGCCATTCCTCGGGCCGGAGCAGGGCGACGTTGGCCCGCAGGCGGCGCCGGTCGGAGTCGTCGGCGAGGAACGCGCCGTGCGTGCAGCACCCGGAGTCGGGCTGGCCCGCCTCGATACCGTGGCAGGCGGGGGTGCCGAAGACGCACGTCCACGAGGACAGCAGCCAGGTCATGTCGGCGGAGATGAGGTGTTCGTCGTTCGCCGGGTCGGGGAAGGTGTACCACTCGCGGGGGAAGTCCAGGGGAACCTCGGGCAGAGGGGTACCCGGGTTCGAGGGGCGGTCGGTGGCGGTCACAACCTGCGACCGTAGACCGTTTAGGGTGGTCGTGTGAGATTAGGTGTCCTGGACGTGGGCAGTAACACGGTCCACTTCGTGGTGGTCGATGCCCACCGGGGTGGTCACCCGACCCCGATGAACGACTCCAAGACCCGGTTGCGGCTGATCGAGTACCTGGACGAGGACAACAACATCTCCCGCACCGGCATCGCCCGGCTGATCGACGCGGTCAACGAGGCCGCCGAACTCGCGCGCGCCACCAAGTGCCGTGAGGTCATGGCGCTGGCCACCTCGGCCGTGCGCGACGCGGCCAACTCCGACGAGGTGCTGGAGAAGGTCACGCGGGAGACCGGGATCGAGCTGCGCGTGCTGTCCGGTGAGGACGAGGCACGGATGACGTTCCTCGCCGCCCGCCGCTGGTACGGGTGGAGCGCGGGGCGGATCGTCAACCTCGACATCGGTGGAGGCTCGCTGGAGATGACCAGCGGGGAGGACGAGCTGCCGGAGCAGGCGTACAGCCTGCAGCTCGGCGCGGGCCGCCTCACGCACGACTGGTTCAAGACCGATCCGCCCGAGCGCAAGCGCATCAACCAGCTGCGCGACTACATCGACGCCGAGCTCGACGGACCCGCCCGGGCGATCCGGGCCGCCGGAGAGCCCGATCTGGCGTGCGCCACCTCCAAGACGTTCCGGATGCTGGCCCGGCTCACGGGTGCGGCGCCGTCGTCGGAGGGGCCGCGCGTGGAGCGGATCCTCACGGCGGCGGGTCTGCGGCAGGTGATCGCGTTCATCTCCCGCATGACGGCCGCGGACAGGGCAGAGTTGGAAGGGATCAGCTCCGACCGCTCGCATCAGGTGGTGGCGGGGGCGCTGGTGGCGGAGGCGGCGATGCGTGCGCTGGGATTGGAAAGTGTGAAAATCTGTCCGTGGGCCCTGCGAGAGGGGCTGATCCTGCAGCGTCTCGACCGGGACGTGGGCGGCGACGGGAAGGGGAGCTGACGATGGCCGAGGATGCTGAGGGCCAGCAGATCACCGTGGCGGAGCTGCTCAAGCGCATGGGCGCAGAGCAGCAGGCCGCGCCGGGCGGGCGTCGACGTCGCCGTGCCGAGGAGGGGGGCGTCAGCGTCTCCGAGCTCACCGGTGAGATCCCGCGCATCACCGACGACACCGTACTGAGCAGCCGCGCCGCCCGCCGCCGGGCCCGCGAGGCCGAGGAAGCTGCCGGTGGTGGCGAGTCGGGTGCCGGTCAGGTCGTAGCCGGGTCGGGGGCCGGGGAGACCGGCTCGGACGGTCCGGCCGGCGCACCGGAGGGTGCGGGCGGTTCGGCCGGCGCACCGGAGGGCGCGCGCGGTCCGGCGGGCGGTTCGGCGGGCGCGGGGAAGACCCCGGGGGCGACGACGACGAGCCCCACCGCCCCCCGATCCCCGCGATCCGCGGCGCCCGCGTCAGGGCCGTCGTCGGCGAGCGGCGGGACCACGACGTCCGCGCCCGCCGGGTTGGTTGGCCGGACGGAGCGGGCCGGGCAGGGGCAGGGCGCGTCGTCGGGGCCGCAGCAGCCCACCACGCAGAAGCCGGCCGCGCCCCGGTCGGAGGAGGCGCAGTCCCCGTCGGCGCAGGCTCCGGCCGCGCAGACCCCGTCTGCGGCCCCGACCCCGCCTCCGTCCGCCGACGCCGGCGAGCCCCAGAAGAAGGGCGGCCTGCGCGGGCTGTTCGGCCGCAAGCGGAAGGATCCGGAGCAGTCCGAGTTCGACGCCCCGGCCGGCCGTCCGGCCCCCGCCGGCCGTTCCGATCGCGAACAGGCCGCCGAGTCCGCGGAGCCCGCCGTTCCCGCCACCGGCCCGCTCGCCGACTCCGCCCCCGGCGGCACGGTCGGTAGCGCGGGCGTCACGGCGGTGGGCGCCGCCGGCGCGGCACCCGCTCCCGGCGAGACCGGTGCGTCCGGGTCGACGACTCCCGGCGCCCGAGCGGACGCGGTCACCACTCCGCAGCCTGCGGTTCCCGCCCCCGGTAAGCGCGCGGCCGGCACGCCCGCGGAGCCCGCCGCCGGTAAGCCCGCGGCTGACAAGACTGCTGCCGCCGGCACGGCTGCATCGGCGAAGTCCGCCGCCGACTTGACCGCGTCCGCCGGGCCCTGGACCGGCGTCACCTCCGGCGCCAGCACACCCGTGGCCGGCAGGTCCGGGGCCGTCAAGGCTCCTGCCGCCGGTGCTACGGCCTCCGCTGCCTCCACGGCGTCCAGCGCCGAGTCCGGCGAGGCCGCGGCCGACAAGACTGCAGCCACCACGGACGCGCAGCGCGGTGGGGCCGCGACCGATAAGCCCGGCGACGCCGGCTTGTCCGCCTCCACGACGTCTCCGGGCGCGGCGACCACTCCGGGGGAGGCCCCCGAGTGGGGTGTGCCCTCGGGCAGTGGCTCGACCGCCCACCGCGCTCCCGAGGCCCCCGCCGCCGGGACCGACGCCGCCGGGACCGACGCTGCCGCGACCGGCTCCGCGAAGACCGACTCCGACGGGCGCGATGGCGTCCTCGGCGCGGCGACCGCTGCTGCCGCGGGCGGTGCCGGCGTGGCAGGGATGACCGCGGCCGCTATCGGCGCGGGAACCGCCGATGCCCGCCCCAGGACCGACGAGCGCGCGGGCGAGCACCAGGACCCGCAGTACCGCGACTTCGAGTACACGCCCGGAGGTGCCGACGCGGAGCGGTCGCCGGCGTCGCAGTGGCTGATCCTCGTCGCGCAGGTGCTGGCCTCGGCGGTCGCAGGTGCGGCGCTGTTCATCGGGTTCCAGTTGCTGTGGAACAACCTCACGTGGGTGGCGCTCGCGCTGGCGATCGTGGTGATCGTCGGGCTCGTCGCCATGGTCCGCGTGCTACGGCGCTCGAACGACACGGTGAGCATCGCGCTGGCGGTGATCGTCGGCCTCGGAGTGACCTGCGGCCCGCTATTACTGAGGCTGGTCACCTAGGGCCTCCGCCCGCCCGGCCGCCGGCCCGACTCCGCCCGCACCTGAAGGAGGTGCGGGCGGAGTCGTTCTTCGGCCCTCGCCCCGCGGACTCTCCGGCGAGCCCGCAACTCACTTCTCGGCTCGCGCGCCACCCATCGGCTCGCGGAACACCCATCGGCTCGCGCGCCACCCATCGGCTCGCGCGCCACCCATCGGCTCGCGCGCCACCTATCGGATCACGGGCCACCTACGGGGCCCCGCGGGTGCAGTGGGATCCGATAGGTGGCGGGCGTGTCGGGCGGGCCCGGCGCGGTCGGCCCGCCTCTCAGACCGCGAAATGCCCCGCGGAGAGCCATGCGCCCCACGGTCGGACCTGAGTTCCACAACTTTTAGTGACCCGCGTTTATCGCATCGATGAGTTTGCGGGCGTCCTCGTTGATGCTCGGCTCCACGACCATCTCGTGGTCGCCGATGGCGACCACGATCGTGCGCAGGGGTTCGAGGGTGCTGACGATCTTCTTGATCGATACGCCGGTGATGTTCTGCAGGTAGCGGGCGACCGCCAGAGCGGCGAACACCACGGTCAAGTGGGCCTCGATGGAATCCCTGGTCCGGTGGAAGACCGGTCTTGCCTTGAGGTCGGACTTGGCCATCCGGAACGATTGCTCGACCTTCCACAGGTCGTGGTACGACGCCACCACGGCGTGGCCATCCATGATCGTCGGGTCGATATTGGTGACGTACCCCTTGTAGCCCGCGGACTGGCGGGCGCGTTCGATCGAGGCCTCGTCCAAGGTGACGTTCTGACCGGTTACCTTGACGAACCGCTGCTTTTTCAAGGGCTCAGCCCGGTCGGCCACCCGCTGGGCACGGTCGATCTGAGCGTTGAGCGTGCGGCGATCCCGCTGGGCGCGCTCCCACTTGTAATGCCAGACCACTCTGCGGTCGCGCCGGTCGCGGCCTTGCCCCATCGGGCGGGTCAGCTCCACGGTCTCGCCGTCGTCGATGGCGTTGCCGCGGCGACCGAAGTGCTCCTCGAGCTCCTTGGGCGCTTTGGAGGTGCGGGAGCCGACGATGAACGACAGACCTGCGTCTTCGAGGGCATTGAGGTTGGCCGCCGAGAGCATCCCCGCATCCGCCACGACGACCATGTCCGTGATTGCGTGCCGCTCCTGGAAGGCGGTGATCACCGGGATCAAGGTCTTGGTCTCTGCCTTGTTGCCCTCGAAAACGTGCACGTCCAGCGGGAATCCGTCCCGGGCGACCAGCAGGCCGACGGTGATTTGCGGATCGACGCGGCGTTCCTTACTCATGCCGACTTTGCGCAGGCCGTCTTCTTTCTCGGCCTCGAAGTACAGGGTGGTCAGGTCATACAGCACCAAGGCGACGCCGGGGCCGCCGGCGGCCGTGACGTGGCGCCAACAAGCGGCCGCGATGAGTGTGCGGTAGTCGCGAGCAACCACCCGACCTAGACAGTTGTAAAGCGTGTTGACGTGCGGAGGATCTAGACCAAGGCTCCCGAGCACCCGTACCGAATCGAGTTTGCTCGTCGGCTCGACCAGACGGGCCAGTACCAGGTCGCGGAACACCGAATCGGCCACCACGCCCAACCCCAGGCGCTCGTAGCTGCCAGCCAAGCCCTGCCACAAGATTCGTGACGACGACCGTTTGACTACCGCTGCCGAGCTGGCGGGCAGATCGATCACCGCCGATGCTCGGTCGTCTAGTCCGAGATCGAGTTCGTGCTGGTCAGCATTGATTCGTTGCTTGGCGATCTCGATCAATGCCGCAAGCTCGCCGGGCGTGTGGGCGGAGCCGATGTGCGCGATCATCTGGCGCCGACCGCGGATCTTCTCCCAGATCTGCACGCCGATGGCCCCGGAGGCGGTCTTGGACTGCACCACGTACAAATCCACCACCTCCAAATTCCGCTCGTTTAGTGACCCGCGCGCCACATGCTCAAACTCGTGACCTGCAGCGATCCTAACGAAGCGGCCAGGAACGACGTCAACTTGTGGAACTCAGGTCGGAGGCGAGGGGCCGCCCGGATCGCGTCGACATGCACCTCGGATCGCGATACGCGCTTCCGATTACGACGTGCGCTGTGGGTTCCTGGGGCGAATCGCAATCCGAGGAGCGGATCGGCATGCGAGGAGCGGATCGGCATGCGAGGGGCGGGTCCGGCGCGAATGCATGGCGGGCCGGCCGGGGCGCGAGCCGACCGGGGAGTAGCAGTCGGCGTCCGGCCGGTCCACACGAGCACGCAGCCAGCCGCCGGGAGCGGGCGGCCGAGTGTGGCACTGTAATGAGCATGACGAGAATCGCAGTGGTCGGCGGCGGACGCATCGGAGAGGCCCTCATCGCGGGACTCCGCGAGTCGGGTACCGAGCCGTCGGACATCGTGGCGGTCGAGGCCGTGCAGGCCCGCGCCGACGAGCTGGCCAAGAAGTACAACATCCTCACCACCAGCCTCGACATCGGTTGTGAAGGCGCAGATGTGATCGTCGTGGCGGTCAAGCCGCAGGACGTGCCCGCGGTGGTCGACCGGATCGGCGACGCCATCTCCGACAGCGTCCACGAGTCGATCGTCGTCTCGCTCGCGGCGGGCGTACCCACGCAGGTGCTCGAGAACAAGCTCAGTGCCGGCTCGCCCGTCCTGCGGGTCATGCCCAATACGGCCATGCTCGTGGGGCACGGCGTCTCCGCGGTCTGCAAGGGCCGCTACGCGCGCGACGAGCATCTCGAGCAGGTGATCACGATCATGGAGAGCGTGGGCCTCGTCGTCGTCGTCTCCGAAGCCCAGATGGACGCCGTCACCGCCATCTCCGGCTCCGGCCCCGCCTACTTCTTCCTCCTCACCGAGGCGATGATCGACGCCGGCGTCGAACGGGGCCTGCCGCGCGACGTCGCGGTCAAACTCGCCACCGGCACGGCACTCGGCGCGGGCGCGATGCTCACCGGCGGCGGCGGGGGACCCGCCGAGTTGCGCTATAACGTGAGCTCCCCGGGCGGCACCACCGCGGCCGCGATCCGCACGCTCGAGGCCCGCGGACTGCGCGCGGCCGTGGCGGACGCGGTGGAGGCGGCGACGGATCGGTCGCGCGCCCTGGCGCAGGCGGCCACCTCCGACGACGACGACGAGAACGACTGACCGCGCGCGGCCCGCCCGTCGCCGATGCGGCAGGACGGGCCGCGCGTGCGCTTACCGAACCGACCCGCCGGGGCTGAGATCTCAGCCACCCGGCGGGTCGCGCATTTAGCACAACCCCAGCTCAGGACGGGTGAAGGCAGGATTCCGCGGCGTGTCGCAGAAGTAAATCACCCACTCCCGTCGCATTGATCACACCATTCACGCTAGGCTCATCCCCAGCACGTGCGTGTCCGTACCGCAGGAGGGGAAGCCTGCGGCACGACGCGTGCCACGAAGGGTTGTGAGATGGCGACTTCCGACAAGACCGATGGCGGCTCGCAGGCGGCGGGGGGTTCTCAGTTCCTCACCGTTGCGGAGGTCGCCGCGCTGATGCGCGTGTCGAAGATGACGGTCTACCGACTCGTCCACTCGGGCGAGCTCCCCGCGGTGCGGGTGGGTCGGTCGTTCCGCGTGCACTCCAAGGCCGTGCACGAGTACCTCGACACCTCGTACTTCTCCGCGGGCTGACGCGCACGGGGTGTGAGCCGCCGGCCCGTTTTTTCCGCGCCGGGGCGGGCAGGTAGTCTGGACGGGTTCCGTCCCGGCTCCCGAGCCCCGATCGGACGCCGGAGCGTAGTAAGACCCGTGGCAGTACGGCCGGTGACAACGGCCCCAGACCAGTAGTCGACAGGTAGGTGACCCCCGATATGGGTTCTGTGATCAAGAAGCGCCGCAAGCGTATGTCCAAGAAGAAGCACCGCAAGATGCTCCGTCGGACCCGCGTGCAGCGTCGCAAGCTCGGTAAGTGAGTCTCGCGGCGCCCCGATAGCGCCCGGACTCACGCCTGTAGCGGATGCCCGTCACCAGCAGCGGTGGCGGGCATCGGTGTATTTCGGGGGAGCGGTCGGCAGGCGCTGTCGGTTCTGCGGGCCGGGTCGCGCGTCAACCGCAGCCGCTCCTCGCCATGGCGTCTCGCTCGCGCGGCTGCACGCGATTCCCGCAGCCGCTCCTCGCCACGGCGTCTCGCCCTCCCCGCGGGGCGCGCCAGACGCCATCGTCGCGCGCGGCTGTCACTGCGGGAATCGAACCCGGCGGCGTGGCGACTGCGCACATGGGAGACCGGACCCGCGGCTAGACTCAGCCGGGTGAACACCGAAGCGCCAACCAGTCGATCGGCCCGCGCCGTCGCGGTCGTCGGCGGCAGTCGGTATCTCGGCGCGCACCTGGTGGGCATGCTGTTGCGCAACGACTCCGTCGAACGCGTGCTGGCGATCGACTCGGTCAAACCGTCGCCGCAACACCGCAGGCGCATGCGCGACGCCGAGTTCGTGCGCCTCGACCCCCAGTCGCCGCGTCTGCAGGGGATCCTGCGCGAGGCGGACATCGACACGGTCGTCCACGCCGGCCTGCACCACACCGACTTCGCCCCCGGTGGTCGCGCAGCCGTCAAGGAGTCCAACATCATGGGCTCGATGCACGTGATCGCCGCCTGTCGCCGGGCCGCCACGGTCAAGCGGTTCGTGCTCATCTCCTCGACGTCCGTATACGGCTCCTCGGGGGTCGACCCGGCGATGTTCAGTGAGGACATGGCCGCGCGCCGCCACGCCGGCGGCGGGATCCCGGTCGACCACCTGTCGGTGGAGGGCTACGTGCGGGGCATGTCCCGTAAGCGCCCGGACATCGCCGTCACCATCCTGCGCATCCCCGCGATCCTCGGCCTGCCCGAGCCCACCGTGGTCGGCGAGCTGCTGCTGCCGTCGGTGGCGCCCGTGTTGGCCGGGTATGACCCGCGCATCCAGCTGCTGCACCCGCAGGACGCCCTCGACGCGCTGCTGCACGCCACGCTCGGCGCGACGCCCGGCACGTACAACATCGCCGCGGACGGGGTGCTCACCCTGACCCAGGCCATCCGGCGCGCCGGGCACATCCCGCTTCCGGTGATGCCGGCGACGTTCAAACTCGCGGCGAGGCTGCTGTCGAGCCAGGGACTGCGGGACATCGGCACGTCGCAGCTGCGCTACCTGCGGTACGGCCGGACGATGGACACCACCCGCATGCGCACCGAGTTCGGTTTCACCCCGCGCTTCTCCACCGAGGAGGCGCTACATGCATACCTGGTGGACTCCGGTGCGGAGCCCCTGGTCACCCGCGAGGCGGTCGAACGCAAAGTCGCCAAGGTCGCCTCGCTGCTCCCGGGGCCGGTGGCGACACGGCTGCGCGCGGGAGTGGACACCACCCTCGACGAGCTCGAGGCGATCGGCGCTCTGTCAGAACCACTCGAGCCCGACCGCATCGAGGAGGAGGCGCAGTGAAGGGCCCGGAATTCGACCTGAGCCAACCCCTCGGCGGACCCCGCTGGGGCGAGGGCCGCCGAGACGCCCGCAGTGACCGGATGGTGGGGGAGGGCTTCCTCGGGGACACCACCGGCAGCGACGCCGCCGCCACGGAGATCGGTCGGATCGTCGACCGCTTCCTGACCTCCATGCGGTCCTCGATCGGGCAGGTCGTGGACGTCCTGCCGCTCGACGCCGAGGTGCTGGCGCCCGTGCGGGACCTCGCCCGCACCGTCGACACGATGCTCGCGACCGGCGATGTCAGCGCACTGACCGGCCTGGCCGACGCCGTCAACGCCGCCGGTGAACTGCTCGCCACCCGCATCACCGGCGGGTACGAGGTCGACGAGTTCGGGTTCGACGAGCATTTCCACACCCACGTGTGGCTGCCCCTGTGGCGGCCGTTGTTCGAGCACTGGTTCCGCGTCGAGGTGATCGGCGCCGAGAACATCCCCGCGGAGGGGGCCGGGCTGATCGTGTCCAACCACGCCGGGGTCCTGCCGATCGACGGGATGATGACCACGGTCGCGGTCCACGACCACGCAGGCCGCGCCCTGCGCCTGCTGGCCGCCGACCTGGCGATGACCCTGCCGGTGTCCGCGCCGCTCGCCCGGCGGGCCGGGGCGACCCTCGCCTGCGCCGCCGACGCCGAACGACTGCTTGAGGCCGGTCACGTCGTGGCGGTGTGGCCCGAGGGGTTCAAGGGTCTCGGCAAGCCGTTCGCCGACCGTTACCGCCTGCAGCGCTTCGGCCGCGGCGGGTTCGTCGCGACCGCGCTGGCCGCCGGGGCGCCGATCATCCCCTGCTCGGTGGTCGGCTCCGAGGAGATCTACCCCAAGATCGGCGAGATCCCCGCGCTCGCCCGCCTGCTGGGCCTGCCGTACATGCCGGTGACGCCCGCGTTCCCGCTGCTGGGCGCCCTCGGTGGGATCCCGCTGCCCACCAAGTGGACGATGGAGTTCGGCGAGCCCATCGAGACTTCCCACCTGGGACCCGACGCCGCCGACGACCCGATGGTGGTCTTCGAGATCACCGACCAGGTGCGCGAGACCATCCAGAACACGCTGTTCCGCAATCTCGCGCGGCGCGGGAGCGTGTTCTTCGGCTGACGCCGGGGGGGCTCAGAACATCCGGCGCAGTGAGCCCGTCGCGCGCACGCCGTACGACGACCGCGCCGCCGCCCGCGCACCCGCCAGCCCGCCGACCGCCAGCACGCCCGGCATCGCCTTCTTGGCCGCCTTGCGCACCGTGCGGAAGTCCTTGATGTTCCACCGCCCGGTGGGTATTCCCTGGTGAGCGGAGGTTTCTCGGGAGCCGGGGAGGGCTCGTGTCAGAAGCGTGTCACTCCTGCTCTGCTCGCAGTCGGGCGTTGTGTTCGTGTCGGCGTGTCACCCACCGCCCGTAATTCTCCCGAGCCTGGTCCTGACAGGGGTCACAGACATCGGGACCCAACCAGAACCTCTGAGGGAGGTCGGCGGGGTAGTCGTCCCCACACAGAGGGCACGTCTTGGTCTGCTCGGTCATCGGCAGGACACTACGCCGGTCCTAAGGCAGACGTCAGCCCCCGCCACTGAGGACGGGGGCCTGGTCTGTCAGAGGTTGTCGGTCACAGCTCCGATGCGAAGATGTAGTCGCGCTCGACGTCGACTTCGGCCTTGCTCTTGGCCTGGAGGTTGACGTCGATCTTGTCGGTGAACCATCGAAGGTTGATGGAAAAGTGCCGGTGGGTGATGTTCTCGACCTCCTTGGCGACCTTGCACCGTCCCTGGTTCTTCTCGAAGAGCTCCCGGATGATCGCTGCCGCCCTCTGGGGTCCGTAGTCCGCCTGGAACCTCCTCATCGTGGCGACACCTTGAGGTCCCCCCGGGCTGACCTCGATCCCGTTGATCTCGCGCTGGAAGGTCTCGATGTAGTCGAGGAGCTCCTCTGGACTCATTCGCTCCAAGGACTTTCCACTATGGGCAGGATCATCCGTCAGGACGATGCCTGACCCCTCTGGCTGCGCCTGCTTGCCCCTCTTGGCCTGGATGTGGGCCAACTGCTCATGGACGGTCCTCGGACGTCCCAGGGGCTCGCTGGGAGTCCCGTTGGTCTCGGGAGTGGGCACCTTTGCTGCCACGTCAACTTTCGCGGAACCCTTGTTGAGAGCGGAGAGGCGGGGAGCGAGGGTGGCGGGGTCGAAGCGGGGGTCCGAGAGGATCGGGGAGCCCTTGGGCTCCTGTCCTTCGCCTCTGGTTTTTTCCTCTGTCTCGGTCGCTGAGGGAGACCCGCCCGGAGGGCGGGTGGTCTCTCTCTTCTCTGGTCTAATCTGGTCTTCTCTTCTCTTCTCTAGGGTCGTTACAGCCTCCCGTCCCTGCTGGTCAGAGCCTTTTTGGCCGTTCAAGTGGGCTCCACTTGGAGCTGAGTTGGGCTCCACTTGGGCTCCACTTGGAGCTGAGTTGGGCTCCACTTGGGCTCCACTTGGAGCTGAGTTGGTCTC
>NZ_BCSL01000063.1:0-11274 GCF_001570845.1 Dietzia papillomatosis NBRC 105045
GCACACCCGAGAGCCGCCCGACTCGCCTTAATCCCTCCGGGCAGAACGCCCGATTTAGTACGCCGCCGCCAAGAAGTAGCCACAGAAGACCGCCACAGAGCGATCAAGTCCACAGGCGGCTCGCTGGACAACCCGGTCGTCGGCGCGGGACTGGTTCTCCTCGCGGGCCTGGGCGTCTCGGCTGCTCTGGCCGTGAGCGCGGGAATCGCCGGCGGCGCCTTCGAACTCCCGCAGATCCCGGGCCTGCCCTTCTGACCCGAGTGGCAGCTCCCATCGCTCCCCGGGCGCGCCGGGGTCACCCCAGGATGTCGCGCCGCACCACGTTCTGGTCCCGGCCCGGGCCCACGCCGATGTACGACATGTGACAGCCGGCCAACTCCTCGAGCCGCAGGACATAGTCGCGGGCCTCGGGTGGCAGGTCGCCGAACTCGCGCGCCCCGGTGATGTCCTCTTCCCAGCCGGGCATGGTCTCGTAGATCGGCTGGGCGTGGTGGAAGTCGGTCTGCGTCATGGGCATCTCGTCGTGACGGACGCCGTCCACGTCGTAGGCCACGCAGATCGGGATCTCGCCGATGCCGGTGAGCACGTCGAGCTTGGTGAGGAAGTAGTCGGTGAAGCCGTTGACGCGCGCGGCGTACCGGGCGATCACGGCGTCGTACCACCCACAGCGGCGGGTGCGGCCGGTGTTGACGCCCACCTCACCGCCGGTGACCTGCAGGTACTCGCCCCACTTGTCGAACAGCTCGGTGGGGAACGGCCCGGCGCCCACGCGGGTGGTGTACGCCTTGACGATGCCCAGCGAGTGGGTGATCTTGGTGGGCCCGATCCCGGAGCCGACGCACGCGCCGCCGGCGGTGGGGTTGGACGAGGTGACGAACGGGTAGGTGCCGTGGTCCACGTCGAGCATGGTGGCCTGGCCGCCCTCCATGAGGACGGACTGGCCGCGGTCGAGGGCCTCGTTGAGCATCAGCGTGGTGTCGCAGACCATAGGCCGCAGGCGGTCGGCGTAGGACAGGAAGTACTCGACCATCTCCTCGACCTCGACCGCGCGGCGGTTGTAGATCTTCACGAGGATCTGGTTCTTGAGGTGCAGCGCGCCCTCGATCTTCTGTCGCAGGATCGACTCGTCGAACACGTCCTGCACGCGGATGCCCACGCGGGAGACCTTGTCGGCGTAGGTGGGGCCGATGCCGCGCCCGGTGGTGCCGATGGCCTTCTTGCCGAGGAACCGTTCGGTGACCTTGTCGAGCGCCTGGTGGTACGGCGCGACGAGGTGGGCGTCGGCGGAGATCCGCAGGCGGGAGGTGTCGGCGCCGCGGGCCTGCAGCCCCTCGATCTCGTCGAACAGCGCCTCGAGGTTCACCACCACGCCGTTGCCGATCACGGGTACTGCGGTGGGCGAGAGGATGCCGGCGGGCAGGAGCTTGAGTTCGTACTTCTCGCCGCCCACGACCACGGTGTGGCCGGCGTTGTTGCCACCGTTGGGCTTGACCACGTAGTCCACGCGGCCGCCCAGGATGTCGGTGGCCTTGCCCTTGCCCTCGTCGCCCCACTGGGCGCCGATCAGAACGATCGCTGGCATGGTTCGCTTTCACCTCGAAAAGAGTCGTCTACACGGTGAGGGACGGACACCTTCTCGTGATTCCGCGCACACCAGCACTCCAGATTAGTCTTCTGAACGCTCTCACCCTAGTCGCCGACCCCCCGCGCCCTGCGCAGTCTCACGGGCGTTCCGGGCAGGAGCTGCGAGATCCGGTCGGCGCTGGGGGAGGTGAGGACGCCGATCACGGGGTAGCCGCCGGTGACGGGGTGGTCGGGGCCGAACACGACGGGGCGGCCATCGGCGGGGATCTGGACGGCGCCGCGCACCATGCCCTCGCTGGGGATCTCGCCCCTGGACAGTCGCGGTACGGGCCGGGCGGGGTCGATGCGCACGCCCACCCGGTCGGCGTGGCCGCTGACGTGGCCGGTCGCCGCGAGGACGTCCCACGCCTCGGGTGGGAAGAGGTCGTCGCGCGGGCCGGGGATGACGTCGAGGTCGACGGGTTGGCGGGCGTCGGTGCCGCCGACGGCCGCCTGCCATCCGTCCGCCCACGGGCCCACGACCGCGTCGCCGACGTCGAGGACGTCCCCGACGGTGACGGGCGGCGGGCCGAGCCCGGACAGGGTGTCACGGGATCGGCTGCCCAGCACCGGCGGCACGTCGATCCCCCCGCGCACGCCCACGTAGCTGCGCACCCCGGCGACGGGCCGGCCGATCTCCAGCGTGGACCCGGTGTCGAGGCGGAGGACGTCGCCGGTGGCGGCGGTGCGTCGGGATCCGTCGGGGGTGACGACGACGACGAGGGCCTCCGCACCCGTGACCGCCACGATCGCGGGGGCGTCCGTGAGGACGGTGAGCCCGCCGAGCAGCACCTCGAGCACCGCGGCGGCGGGGTCGGTGCCGACGGCCCGGAGGGCGGTGGCCGCGGCGGCGCGGTCGGCGGCCCCGGAGGCGGTCACCCCGAGGTCGGCGTGTCCGGGGCGGCCGAGGTCCTGCACGAGGACGGCGGGCCCGGCCCGGAGCACCAGCAGGCTCATCGGTCCGCGCCCGGGCCGCCGCAGCCGCGGGAGCCGCCAGCGTCACGGAACCGCACGATCGTCCCGGGCGTCAGCAGGGCGGGGTCGGGGCGGTCGACGTCCCACAGCCGGGCGTCGGTGGTGCCGATGAGCTGCCACCCGCCGGGCGACGCGCCGGGGTAGACGGCGCAGAACCGGTCCGCCAGGCCCACCGATCCGGCCGGCACCCGCGCCCGCGGGGACGGAAGCCGTGGAACGGTCGGCAGGGGTCGCGGCTCGGCGTGGACGCGCTGCTCGCCTCCGCGCGCGTCCGGGTTGCGAGCATCGAGCTCCCGCGCGTCCACGAGGTAGGCGAATCCGGGCGCGAACCCGCCGAACGCGGCCCGCCAGGCGATTGCCGTGTGGGTCCGCACGAACGCCTCGGTCGACAGCCCGGCCAGGTCGGCGACGGCGTGCAGGTCGGGCCCGTCGTAGCGGACGTCGAGGATCACCTCGGCCGCCCCACCCGCGGCCCCGACCCCGCCAGCGTCCCCGACCCCGCCCGCGGCCCCAGGATCCGCTACTCCCCCTCCGGATCCGCTACCCGCATAGGGGTAGCGGATCCGGTCCCCGGGTAGCGGATTCTGGGTGGGCGGCGGCTCCTCGGAGAGGAGGGCCTCGACCCGCCGCCGCAGCCCGGGCAGCGCCGAGGCCTCCCGCGCGGTCACCAGCACGGTGCGGGCCGCCGCGACCACGTCGACGGCCTCCGGCCGCAACCCGCGAACCCTCCCGGCGAGCTGCACCGCCTCTGCCAGACCCGCACACTCGAGCAGCAGCGCGGCCTCTCCACAGCGGCGGATACTCGTCGTCGTCATCTCTCCCCCGCCGGCGCGAACGGCGCCAACGACACGCCGGAGGCCACGAGAGCCGACCGCACCCGGCGCGCCAGGTCGACGGCTCCAGGGGTGTCCCCGTGAACGCAGATCGACGCGGCCTCCACGACGACCGGCGAGCCGTCCGAGGCCGTGATCTCCCGCCCCGTGGCCATGGCCACCACCCGGGCGGCGACCTCGTCGGCGTCGGTGATGACGGCTCCCGGCTCGCCGCGCGGCACGAGGGTGCCGTCGGGTCGGTACCCGCGGTCGGCGAACGCCTCGGTCACGGCCCGCACGCCCGCCTTCTCGGCCTCCGTCAGGACCGCCGCACCGGGCAGGCCGAGGATCGGCAGCGGGTCCTCGTCGGCGACCGCGGCGTAGACCAGGACCGCGTCGACGACACCGGCCGCCTGCTCGCGATCGTGGACGATGCGGTTGTAGAGGGCCCCGTGGGGCTTGACGTAACGTACCCGCGAGCCGTGGCGTCGCGCGGCCATGTCGAGCTCGATCAGCTGGAACGCCACGATGCGGGCGACCTCCTCCCGACCGAGGTCGTGATCGACGCGACCGAAGTTCTCCGCGTCGCGGTACGAGGGATGCGCGCCCACGGCCACGCCCCGCCCGGCGGCCGCGACGACCGTCGCGTTCATCGTGGGCCGGTTGCCGGCGTGGAAGCCGCACGCGACGTTGGCGGAGGTCACCACGGCCAGCAGGGCGGCGTCGTCGGGATCGGGCCCCGCGTGGGGCGCGAGCGAGGCCGCCCACCTCGGGGTGCCGCGGCGGGCCTCCCCGAGGTCGCAGTTGAGATCGATGCTGCCGCGATCGATGTCGTGCGCCTGTGCTTGCACACCTCCATCCTGCCCCAGGTTCGCCACCTCCGGCGGCTGCGGTCATGATGGAGGTCATGATCGTCATCCGCTGCGGCTCCGCGCCGGTCCCGACGGTCCTCGGCGAACACCCCCGCATCGAGGTCAGTGCGGCCCCCACCAAGGACGAGGTCGCGCGCGCGCTCTCGGAGGTCGGCACCCGCCGCCGGCTGGTCGTGTGCGGCAGCGACGCCGGACTGGCCGCGCTCCTCACCCGACTCATGCGCACCGAGAATCTCGACGTGGAGATCGCGTACGTCGCCGACGAATCGACACCGGCCACCAAGGCGTACGGCCTGCCGACCGGCTCGGAGGCCGCCAAGCTCGGCGTCCGGGGCAGTGCCCGCGAGGTACCCCTCGTGCGCGACGACACCGGGACCGCGCTCGTGGGCGAGGCCACCGTCAGCGGCCCCGAAGGGGGCCACCTGGTGGGCGAGGCCTACGCCGACGACAACCGGGTCTTCTCCGGCGAGATCGACACCCTCATCGTCCGCCCGACGCCGGACCTGCCTGGCGTCGTCGCCACGGCCGCCCGCCCCCGCTGGCTGCGACGACGGCCGTGGCTCGCTGCCCGCGCGGTCCAGCTGGGGACCGAGGCCGGCCTTCTCACCCGCGACGGGGTCACCGGCCGGAGGGCCATCAAGAGGACGACCTTCTACCGTCATACCGAGCCATGGAGGCTCGTGTCGCCCTGAACGGCGGCATCTCCGGCGCGGGCCGGTCCGGCGAATCCGGCCACTCCTCCTCGAGCAGCTCCGGCGACACGGCCGGCGTCCGCACCGTCGGCGGCAGCGTGGCCAGTGCCGAGATCTTGCTCAGGCCCGCCACCTGCATCACGTCCACGAGGATGGACCGGATCTGGGCGAGCATCACCATCTCTGTCATGCCGGAGCCGATCACCAGCTCCCGCTTGGCCCGCGCCGACACCGCGCGCAACTCCCGCAGCACCGTCGCGGCTCCGGGTGCGTCGGGGTCGGCGGCCACCCGCTGGGCGAGCAGCTCCACCGCGTCGGCGAGCGCGGCCAGCAGCGAACTGAGCGCGGGCGGGACGTCGACCTGGTCGTCGACGGCCACGATCGCCCGCCGCGCCAGCACGCGGATGTTGCGGATGCCGTTGTCGAGCGGGTTGAGAATCCGGCTCAGCTCCACCTCCTCCGGACGGCGCCGGCGGTAGAACGGCGAGATCCGCACCAGTTCCCGGGCCCCCGCGAGCTGCTCCTCCAGCGCGTCGATCGCCGGCTGGGTGTCGCGGGCGTCCTGCAGCGCCTCGCGGATGCGGTCGGAGTCGCGGCGGTCCAGGCCCTCGGCGACCTCCGCCAGGACCGACGAGGCCACGCCGAGCAGCGACGCCGCCTCGCGCCGGGCGCGCCGCAGCGGGTGCACGGGAACGAGCGACATCGCCACCAGTGCGACGACACCGCCGACGGCGGCGTCCGCCATCCGCTCGTAACCACCCGCCGAGCCGGGCGGCAGGATCGTGGCCACGAGTATCGCCGACGACGCCGCCTGCGTCCCCACGAGCGCGCCCCGGTCGAGGAACACGGCCGCCGACATCGCCAGCACCACGACCGCGGCGATCTGCCACGGTCCGGAGCCGATCTGCGCGATGATCAGATCGCCCAGGCCGACGCCCACCACGACGCCGATCACCAGCTCGATACCGCGGCGAACCCGCCGGCCCATCCCGGTGCCCAGAGCGATGGCCGCCGCGATGGGCGCGAAGAACGGGGCGGGGTGGCCCAGCACGTCAAACGCGATGTACCACGCGATCCCGGCGGCCAGGCCGCACTGCAGGATCGGCAGGAACGCGTACGCCAGTCGCCGGGTCCGCGTCCTCAGGGGAACCGGCAGCGCCGCGTAGACGCCCAGCGCGCGGGCGTCCAGGCGGTCACGCCAGGCCGAGAGGCGCGGCGGCGTGCGGGTCCGACTCATTGATCAGGTCCAGGCAACGGATGTACTCGTCCTCCTCGCCGATCGACTGCGCGGCTCGGGCCAGCGCCGCGACCGCGCGGAGGAATCCGCGGTTCGGCTCGTGGTCGTACGGCACCGGGCCGAAGCCCTTCCAGCCGTGGCGGCGCAGCTGATCCAGCCCGCGGTGGTAGCCGGTTCGGGCGAAGGCGTACGCGGTCACGGCGTCGCCGGCGTCGAGTGCGCGCTCGGCGAGCTCGGCCCACGCGATCGACGCCGCCGGATGGTCGGCTGCGACCGTGCGGGGGTCCTCGCCCGCGGCGAGGGCGTCCTCCGCCTCCGGATCGCCGGTCAGACGGGTGGGCGGGGGGCCGAGGAGATCTCCGAACTGGGTCATGCCGACCATTGTCCACGAATTGCCGCCTCCGTTCCCCCGGCGGGTGAACGGGCGCGGGACGGGCGACCGACCGTCCGGGGCGCGCACGGCGGGCGTTTGCTGTGGTGAGAGCCCTGCGGCGCCCCACGACGGGCGCCGCGGTCGCGTTGCCGCAGGCCGCACTGACCGCCGCCGCGACGCGGGATCGATGGTCCGGTGTCGAGGCCCGGAGCGCGCGGAGACCCCTCCGCCGACGCCCCGCCTCCACCGTACGTCTCTGCCCGAGACGAACGAGAGGCCGGTGACGGCCGGAAGGAATGTAGTTGTCTAATCAACGAATCGCCATCTTCGGAGCCGGCCCCAGCGGCATCGCCGCCCTGCGGGCCTTCGAGTCCGCGCAGCGCGCGGGCGCCTCGATCCCCGAGATCGTCTGCTACGAGAAGCAGGACGACTGGGGCGGCCAGTGGAACTACAGCTGGCGCAGCGGGATCGACAAGTACGGCGAGCCGGTGCACTCCTCGATGTACCGCAACCTGTGGTCGAACGGCCCGAAGGAGGCCCTGGAGTTCGCCGAGTACACCTTCGACGAGCACTTCGGCCGGCCGATCCCGTCCTACCCACCGCGCGAAGTGTTGTGGGACTACATCGACGGCCGCGTGCGCCGGTCGAAGGTCAAGGACCAGGTGCAGTTCTCCACGGCCGTGCGCTGGGTGGACTACGACCGCGACCAGGACAACTTCACCGTGACCGTGGAGAACCTCCGCTCGGGCCGCACCACCACCTCCGAGTTCGACCGCATCATCGTCGCCACCGGCCACTTCAGCTTCCCCAACGTGCCCGGGTTCGAAGGCATCAACACCTTCCCCGGCTCGGTCCAGCACGCCCACGACTTCCGCGGCGCCGAGAACCTGGCGGACAAGCGGGTCCTGCTCGTCGGCGCCTCCTACTCCGCCGAGGACATCGGCGTGCAGGCGTTCAAGATGGGCGCCCGCTCGGTGACGATGTCCTACCGCACCCGGCCGATCGGCTACGACTGGCCGGACGGCATGGAGGAGCTGCCGCTCATCGACCGCTTCGACGGCAGCACGGTCCACTTCACAGGCGGCGAGACGCGGGAGTTCGACGCGGTGATCCTGTGCACCGGCTACCTGCACAAGTATCCGTTCCTGCCCGCCGACCTCGCACTGCAGTCGCCGAACAACATCTACCCTTCCGGCCTGTACCGGGGCGTGGTGTGGCAGAAGAACCCGCGCGTGTGCTACCTCGGCGCCCAGGACCAGTGGTTCACGTTCAACATGTTCGACGCGCAGGCCTGGTACGTCCGCGACCTCATCCTCGGACGTACGCCGCTGCCGTCGGCGCAGGACCGGGCCGCGCACATGCGCGCCTGGCGCGACCGCTTCCAGCAGCTCGACGGTGACGCCGACGAGGTGCGGTTCCAGGCCGACTACATCCGCGACCTCATCGACGCGACCGACTACCCGGAGTTCGACCTCGACGAGGTCGTCCGGATCTTCCTCGCGTGGAAGGACGACAAGGCCGCCAACATCCTCACCTACCGCGACAAGCCGCACCGTTCGGTCATGACCGGCACGATGGCCGCCGAGCATCACACACCGTGGCTGCGCGAACTGGACGACTCGATGGTGCGATACCTGTCGACCCCCACGCGTAGCGAACTGGAGCAGATGGTCGTGGACGGCGAGCCCGCCGAGTCCACCACGCGCTGACCGCCGGACCCGGGGATGAACACTCGATGACGCCTCGGCGATAACCGGGGCGCGGGGGCGATCGATCGGTCACGCTGGTCACATGACCGACTCTGTTGCCGATCCCTCCGGGTACCGCGCGGGCCTCGGCCGGCGCTCCCTCCTGCGGGCGGGGGCGCTGGCCGGGGCGGCGGTCGGCGCCGGGGCCCTCACCGGTCGCGCCGCGTCTGCAGCCGCCGCAGCGGGCGGACCCGTCACCGGGGACACCGCGGGTGGGCCCGCTTCGACCGTGTTCCGGCACGGCGTCGCGTCCGGCGACCCGATGGCGGACCGCGTCATCCTGTGGACGCGCGTCACGCCGACAGAGCAGGCGGCCCCGGGGTCCGGGATCGGAGACCTCGTCGTCGTCGACTGGGAGGTCTCGACCGACCCGGGCTTCGCCACCATCGTCCGATCGGGCACGGTCACCACCGACGCCGGCCGCGACCACACCGTCAAGCTCGACTGCGCAGGCCTCGCGCCGGACCGGTGGTACCACTTCCGGTTCCACGCGCTCGGCCAGACCTCACGCACCGGCCGCACGCGCACCGCCCCCGCCGACGGTGCGATGCCCGCCACCGGCCGCTGGCGCGTCGGCGTGGTCTCGTGCTCCAACTGGGAGGCCGGGTTCTTCGCCGGCTACCGCCACCTCGAGGCGCGTGGCGACCTGGACGCGATCATCGAACTCGGCGACTACATCTACGAGTACGGCCGCGGCGAGTACACGGCCGCCGCCGGCGCCGTCCGCCCGCACGATCCGCCGCACGAGATCGTCACCCTGGCCGACTACCGGATCCGTCTGGCGCAGTACCGCACCGACCCCGACCTGCAGTCCCTGCACGCGCACGTGCCGTGGATCTGCACGTGGGACGACCACGAGCTCGCCAACAACTCGTGGGAGCACGGCGCCGAGAACCATCAGCCGCACGAGGGTCCGTTCGCCGACCGCAAGGCCGCGTCCGCGCAGGCCTACTTCGAGTGGATGCCGGTGCGGCCTGAGTCGTTGCGCGACGGCGGGCACCTCTACCGGCGCCTGCGGTGGGGCGCGTTGGCCGAGCTGAGCATGCTCGACCTGCGCTCGTACCGCTCGGAAGATCCGGGCCGCTTCAACGGCCGCGCGACCGATCAGACGGGCACCATGACGGGCGCCGAGCAGTTCGACTGGCTGGCCCGTGGCCTGGCGTCGTCGACGGCCCGCTGGAACGTCATCGGCAACTCGGTCATGGTCACCCCTGTGCTGATCCCGCCTCTGGACGCCCGCACGACCGGGGCGCTCACCGAACTGCTCGGCATCCCGCGCGAGGGCATCACCTATAACTCCGACCAGTGGGACGGCTACGCCGGAGAGCGCCGTCGCCTGTTCGAGGTGATCCGCGCGACGGGCAACCGCAACCACGTCTTCCTCACCGGCGACATCCACACGTCGTGGGCCAACGAGGTGCCGCTCGACGCCGCCGACTACCCCGGTGCGGGCACGGGAGCGGTCGAGTTCGTCACCCCGTCCATCACGAGCAACAACATCAACGACATGGTGGGGCTGCCGGAGGGCAATCCCCTCTCGCAAGCCGCGCAGGGCGCGCTGACCGGCGTGAACCGCCACGTCCGCTGGGCCGATCTGGACCGGCACGGCTTCACGGTGGTCGAGTTCACGAGCGGCTACGCGCACGCCGACTACTGGGCGCTCGTCGCGCGCGAGGACCCCGCGAGCGGTGCGTACCCGCTGGCCAGTTGGCGTTCGCCGCACGGCTCGGACCGTCTGGAACCGGCGGGACTGCTGCCCTGAGAGTCGGCGGGCGCCGGGGCCCCTGTCCCCACTGAATCTCAGGCCGGTCGGCTACCGTGGCGGGTCGACGCGGCCCGTCCGGGGCCGCGACGGGTGTCTTTGGAGTAGTGGATGACGACGACGAGCCAGCAGCCCCCCGCCGGAGATCCGGGTCCCGGGGGGCAGCCGGGCGGTGGCCCGGAGGGTGGGGCACGTCTGTCGGGTGACGGGCGCGGCGATCGCCCGGGCCGGGGTGGTGTGCTCGCGGCGGTGGCCGTGGTTGCGCTGGTCGTGGTCGCCGCGGTCGCGTGGGCGTTCCTGGCCGGGCCGTTGTCGTCGTCGGGGCGGGCCGAGCGGGCTGTGGCCGAGACGCTGGAGCAGATGAGCTCGGCGGAGTCGTTCGACGAGTTCAACAGTCATATGTGCGCGGAGAACCGGGTCCCGCAGGAGTTGGTGGACACGATCACCGCGTCGAGCGAGGCGACGGGGCCGGATCTCGATTCGATGTTCCGCGAGTCGATCGCGGGCTCGTTCCCGGAGGACCTCGAGGTGACCGGGGTCGAGATCGCGGACGGCGGCGCGGAGGCGATGGCGACGGTCGAGTCCGAGTCGGACGGGTCCGGTCCGGAGCAGGTGCGGATGCGCGACGAGGACGGCGCCTGGAAGCTGTGCCAGCCCGGGGTCGGAATGGGCTCGGTGCCCGAGGGCCAGCAGCCGGGCTGATCGGCTCCGCCCGGTCACGCCGGCCGCCCTGGGCGTTCTGGGCGTTCCGGCGACGTCGGCTGCTCCGGCCTGTCGCCGCGGGAGGTGGCGCGCAGGGCGCGTTCGACCCCGGGTGGGTTGGTGAGGTGGCCGTCGTCGGCGATGAGGCGGTCGAGGTGGTGGTGCCAGTGGTGGTCGAGGATGCGGTCGCGGGCCTGGGCCAGGGGGCCGTGGGGTCGGGTGTGGTGTTCGTGTCCGGTCTCGGTGATGATGGTCAGCTCGCCGAGGGGTCCGGGTCGGTAGGCGCAGTGGCCGAAGGTTTTCTCCCGGTGGTGCTTGCGGCACAGGCACACCAGGTTCCACTCGGCGGTGGGCCCGCCGAGCTCGGGGCGCTGGTGGTCGAAGGCGATGACGTGGTCGATCTCGCAGTCGTGGGCGTCGACGGTGCACCCCGGGTGGCGGCAGGTGCCGTCGCGCAGGCGGATCCGTTCGGCCAGGG
>NZ_BCSL01000064.1:0-10971 GCF_001570845.1 Dietzia papillomatosis NBRC 105045
ATCCCGACGCGGGGTAGCGGATTCGGGAGGGGGCGGCCGGGAGGGGGCTGGGCCGGGAGGGGCTGGCCGGGAGGCGGCTCGGCCAGGAAACGGGCTGGGCCGGGAGGGCCCCAGCCGAGCCGGTCAGACGGCGGCCCGGAACCTCCGCAGGCGCAGGCTGTTCGCCACCACGAACACCGAGGAGAACGCCATCGCCGCGCCCGCGATCATCGGGTTGAGCAGTCCGGCAGCGGCCAGCGGCAGCGCCGCGACGTTGTAGGCGAACGCCCAGAACAGGTTGCCCCGGATGGTGCCCAGCGTGCGCCGCGACAGGCGGATCGCGTCGGCCGCCGAGCGCAGGTCGCCGCGGACCAGCGTGATGTCGGAGGCCTCGATCGCCGCGTCCGTGCCGGTGCCGATCGCCAGACCCAGGTCGGCGGTGGCGAGGGCGGCCGCGTCGTTGACGCCGTCGCCCACCATCGCCACGGCCCGGCCCTCGGACTGCAGGCGGCGGACCACCTCGACCTTCTCCGCGGGCATGACCTCGGCGATGACCGTCTCCGGGCCGGGATCGATCCCGACCTCGGCGGCCACCGAGGCGGCCACGGCGGCGTTGTCGCCGGTGAGCAGGATCGGCGTGAGACCGAGGTCCCGGAAGCGGCGGATGGCCTCGGCGGAGGTGTCCTTGATCTGATCGGCCACCACGAGGACCCCGCGGGCCCTCCCGCCCCAGCCCGCTGCGACCGCCGTGCGGCCGGCCTGCGCGGCCTCGGTGAAGGCCGCCTCGAGCTCGTGCGGCAGCGGCATGCCCCGCTCGGCCAGTAGCGCGGGCCGACCGACGACGACCACCTCGTCGTCGTCACCCACCCGGCCCGATACGCCCAGGCCCTCGTGGTTCCGGAAGCCCTCGACGGCCGGCAGCGCGCCGACCTCCTCGCGCGCGCCGGCGGCGATCGCGCGGGCGATGGGATGCTCGGACGCGTCCTCCACGGCACCTGCGCGGCGCAGCACCTCGGCGCGCACCTCACCATCCGCGACGGCTGTAGAGACCAGCGCGTGCTGACCGGTGGTGACGGTGCCGGTCTTGTCCAGGACGATGGTGTCGACGCGGCGGGTGGACTCGAGCACCTCGGGGCCCTTGATGAGGATGCCCAGCTGCGCGCCGCGGCCGGTGCCCACCATGAGCGCCATCGGCGTGGCCAGGCCGAGCGCGCACGGGCAGGCGATGATGAGCACCGCCACGGCCGCGGTGAACGCCATCGACGCGCCGCCCCCGGTGAGCATCCAGTACGCGAACGTGCCCGCGGCCAGCACCAACACGATGGGCACGAACACGCCCGAGATGCGGTCGGCCAGGCGCTGCGCGGCGGCCTTGCCCGACTGGGCGTCCTCGACCATCCGCGCCATCTGCGCGAGCTGGGTGTCGGCGCCCACGCGGGTCGCGCGCACGATGAGGCGACCGCTGGCGTTGACGGTGCCGCCCACCACCGCGTCGCCCGGACCGACCTCGGCGGGCACGGACTCGCCGGTCACCATGGAGGTGTCGACCGCGGAGGCGCCGTCGACGATCTCACCATCGGTGGCGATCTTCTCGCCGGGCCGCACGACGAACTCCTCGCCGACCTGCAACGCGTCCACCGGGATGCGCGTCTCGACCCCGCCGCGCAGCACGGCGACGTCCTTGGCGCCCAGCTCGAGCAGCGACCGGAGCGCCGCGCCGGCCGAGCGCTTGGACCGGGCCTCGAAGTAGCGGCCGAGCAGGATGAACGTGGTCACGCCCGCGGCGGCCTCGAGGTAGATGTCGCCCGCGCCGTCGCTGGGCGAGAGGCTGAACTCGAACCCGTGCGTCATGCCGGGCATGCCGGCGTGACCGAAGAACAGGGCGTACAACGACCACAGGAACGCCGCCGACGTGCCCAGCGAGACGAGCGTGTCCATGGTGAACGCGCCATGGCGCAGATTGATCGCGGCCGCGCGGTGGAACGGCCACGCGCCCCACACCACGACCGGCGCGGCGAGGGTGAGGCTCAGCCACTGCCAGTGGGTGAACTGCAGCGCCGGGACCATGGCCATCGCTATGACGGGGATCGACAGGATGGCCGAGATGATGACGCGGCGGCGCAGGTCGTCGACCCGGTCGGGGCCGGCGGCATCGTCGGTCTGGTTGTGCGCGCTGCCGACGGTACGGCCGGCGTCGGCGGCGGCACTGTCCGTGGCGGTGGGTGCCGGGGTCCGGGGCTCGGTGTTGCGAGGGCGCGGCAGCCGCGCGTGGTAGCCGGCCTGCTCGACGGTGTCCAGCAGGAGCTGCGGCTCGATCCCGTCGGCGATCTCCACGCGCGCCTTCTCGGTGGCGTAGTTGACCTCGGCGGTGACGTCGTCGAGTTTGTTGAGCTTGCGCTCGATCCGGTTCGCGCACGACGCGCAGGTCATGCCCTCGATCTGCAGCTCTACGAACGTCGTGGCGGGCGCCGCGCCGGTGGCGCGCGGGGAGTCGGTGGCGGAGGTCCGGGTGGAGTCGCTCGCGGTCATCGCGGTCAGGCCTCCGTGAGTGTGTACCCGGCCTCGTCCACGGCGGCGCGGACCGCCGCGGGATCGACCGGGTCGGAGGAGACGACGACGAGGCGACCGGACTCCAGATCGACCTCGACCTCCGTGACGCCGGAGATCTCGGAGACCTCCTCCTTCACGGACGCGACGCAGTGGCCGCAGGTCATGCCGGAGACGGTGTAGGTGGCGGTGGCGGACATGGTGTTCCTTCTTTCAGGCGTATGGGTGGGGCGCGGTCTCAGGACCGGACCAGGCGTGCGATGGCGGCGTTCGCCTCGGCGAGCTTGGCCTCGGCCTCGGGGCCGCCGTGCTCGATGGCGCCGGCGACGCAGTGGCCGAGGTGCTCCTCAAGCAGGCCCAACGAGACGGACTGCAGGGCGCGGGTCATGGCGGAGATCTGCGTGAGGATGTCGATGCAGTACTTGTCCTCCTCGACCATCCGCTGCAACCCCCGGGCCTGTCCCTCGACGCGGCGAAGCCGCTTGAGGAGGTCGTCCTTGTGGGGGGTGTATCCGTGCTCGGCCATGGCACATACGGTACCCCCCTAGGGTATGCGCCGCAAGGGCGGCGGCCGACCGGTGTCTTTCTCCCGCAGCCCTTCCTATGGTCATCAGCAACCGCGGTTCCGTTGTCGACCCGTCGAGAAAGGAATGGCCGCCATGACGACCACCCGGTCGGATCACGCCGCCTGAACCCGGAGGCACGGGTATCGACACATCGAGCGACCGAGCGACCACCGAGGAGACGACATGCCCAAGACCGGCAAGGACGGCCACGCCAAGGAGAGCGAACTGCCCTCGACCCTCCAGCGCAGCGACCAGAAGGCCAAGGACACGTTCGCCAAGGCCTACGACTCCGCCGAGGAGGAATACAGCAGCGAGTCCCGTGTGGCTCGCACCGCCTGGGGCGCGGTGAAGCACACGCACGAGAAGGTCGGCGACCACTGGGAGCCCAAGGATTCCTCGGGTCCGTCGGATCCGAGGTCGGAGAGCGGGGGCCCGAACCCGTCCGGGAGGTCCGAGGGCGGCGTCGACGCCAACGCGACCAAGGACCATCTCTACGAGCAGGCACAGAAGCTCGACATCCCCGGCCGCTCGGACATGACGAAGGACGAGCTCGTCGACGCGCTCCGCAAGGCCAACGACAAGGAGACCAGGAAGAGCCGCGAGAAGTGAGAGATCCCGCGATTCCCCGCGATGTTCGGCGGGGTCATGCTCGCGATCGCGGCCACCGCCGTCGACGATCTCGTGGGCGATGAGGCGGAGGTCCCGCTGACACTGGCGATGAGCAGCAACGCCGCCACCTGGCTGGTCGCGACCGTCGCGGGGGCGATGATCACCACGGTCGGAGTGGTCTTCTCCCTCATCGTGGTCAGCCTCCAGCTGGCCAGCGGCCAGTTCTCACCACGGGTGATGCGCTCGTTCATCCGCGACCGCCTCAGTCAGGGCGTCATCGGCCTGCTGGTCGGCACGTTCTTCTACTGCGTGCTCATCCTGCCGAGCATCAACGGTGAGGCGACGGCGCCCGCCCCGCGGATCTCCGTGAGCCTCGCGGTCGTCCTCACGGTTGTCACGGTGGTGGGGATCATCGCCCACCTCGACCACCTCGCGCGCGGACTGCAGGTGGGCAACCTCGCGCGGGCGATCTCGGTAGAGGGACGCTCCGTCGTCGAGGCGGTCGCTCGCACTCCCGCCGACCTGCACGAAGTGGACCCCCGCGAGCATCCGTACCCGAGGACGCCTCCGCGGTCCCGGCTCGACGCAGCGGCTGGGTCAGCCAGGTGGACATCGGCCAGATGCTCAGATCCGTGGACCCGGGCACCACGATCCGCATGGAAACCAGGGTCGGTGCCTACATCCACGAGGGCGAGCCCCTGTTCACCGTGCACCCGGCCCAGGCCCGGCGCACGGAGCACGCCCTGGCGGAAGCGATCGACGTCGCCGCCGCGCGGACGATGCTCCAGGACGTCGACTTCGCCATCCGGCAGCTCGTCGACATCGGCCTTCGAGCACTGAGTCCTGCGATCAACGACCCGACCACGGCCGTGGAGATCCTGCTCCGGTTGGGCACTCTCATGCGCAAGGTCCTCACCTCCCCGCCGGCACCGCTGGCGATCCGGGACGAGCAGGGGCGGGCACTCCTCCAACCGTGGAATCTGCACCCCGACGAGTTCGTCGAGCACGCCTTCGACCAGATACGCCAGAGCTGCCTCGACCAGCCCGAAGTCGTGGCGACGTTGCTGCGGGTCCTTCGCATGCTCATCGCCCACGTTCACGAGGAGGGGTGCTCGGATCGCGCCGGGGCCCTCGAGAAGCAGATGCATATCACCCTCGAGATGGTGGCGCGGCAGCCGGGGATCCACCCGAAGGATCTGGAGCGGCTGCAGGCGCTGTCCTCCGACGAGACCGACCCCGCAGGTCACAGCCGGTAGCCGCCGAGGCGAGTCCGCGCCGGTGGTTACGTGGTGATCCACACCAGCCGTTGGTGGGAGCGCCACCGGGCGCGGCGCGAACGCCGGGCCCCGTCCGCCGTTCCACGCTGCCCCGGGGTCTTCACCGACCCGCCCTCCCACGACACCTCACCGCGGCGGGCGAATTCCGACTAGGCTCCGCTTATTCGTGATCTACGCCATATGAGTCCGGGGGGACCGTGACACCTCGACGCACAGCGCTGCGCGCCGCCGCATTCGCCGCCGCCATCACCACCACCGTCGCCGGAGGGGCCCTCGTCGCCCCTGCCGCGTCAGCGCAGGGGTCGTCCAACGCCCCGGCGCCCGCGTTCTATCAGCCGCCGGCCGACCTCCCCAACGGCAGCGGCGCCCTGATCAAGACGGAGGCGTTCCCGCTCGCCGGCGCCCTCCCGGACATTCCCGGCGCGGAGGCACTCACCGACGGCGCCGGCCCTATGTCGACGGACGCGCAGCGAATCATGTACACCTCCGTCGGCTCCCGGGGCCAGCACATCGCCGTGACCGGCACCTACCTGCAGCCACGGGCCCCCTGGGCCGGCGCCGGTTCGCGACCGCTCGCCGTGATCGCGCCGGGCACGCAGGGGCAGGCGGACCACTGCGCGCCGTCGAAGACCTTCCAGAACGTGGCCAGCGTCCAGACGGATCCGCCCGGTGTCGGGTTCGGCTACGAGATCATCCAGGCCTACGCCCTGCTGGCCCGCGGGTACGCGGTGGCCGTGACCGACTTCGAGGGACTGGGCACGCCCGGCCTCCACTCGTATGTGCACCGCGAGGCCCAGGCCCGCGCCGTGCTCGACCTCGCCCGCGTCGCTCCGTCCGTCCCCGGTTCGGACACCGGCCCGAACCCGCGCACAGTGTTCTCCGGGTACTCGCAGGGTGGCGGGGCGGTGGCGGCCGCGGCCGAGCTACATCCGGAGTACGCGCCAGAGATCGACCTGGTCGGGACCGCCGCGGGCTCGCCACCGGCCGATCTGCTGGCCACGCTCGACCAGGCCGACGGGTCCGCCATCGCCGGCGTGATCGGCTACGCCCTCAACAGCCTCTCCGACGCCTACCCCGAACTGAAGGAGCGGATGGACGTCCACCTCACCGACGGTGGCCAGGCGATGCTGACCTCGACCGCCGACCAGTGCATCGGCGAGACCGCGGTCCAGTTCTTCCAGCACCGCACCGCCAACTACACCAAGACCGGCCGACCCGCCGTGGAGATCGTCCGCGAGGACCCGGTGGCCATGAAGTACCTGGAGATGCAGCGGGTGGGGCGGCTGAAGCCCACCACCCCGGTGCGGATCGTCTCCCCCGTGAACGACGATGTCGTCCCCGGCCACCAGTCGCAGCAGCTCGGTCGCGACTGGTGCGCCCAGGGCGCCACGGTCGACATGGTCATCGACCCGATGCCCGCGATGGCACCCGGCCTCGTGATCGGCCATGCCGCGCCCATGATCACCGGGCTGGACGGGAATCTGCGCTACCTCGACGACCGCATCAACGGGCTGCCGGCGCCCAGCAACTGCGGAACCTACTGACCTCGACCTCGGTTCCGCCGACCCCCGCCCCGGCCCGCACACCTCGCAGTCCTACGCCGTCCCCGTTCTGGCCACTGCCCGCCATCGAAGAGACCCCGCAAGCAGCTTGCGCAATCTAGTTGTAGAGTTGGCGCATGCCGGACCCCACCGCGTCTCGGGCCCCGGGCGGTCCCACCGAACCCGACGCCGTCACGCTCGCCACCGACCTCCGCGAGGCACTGCGCCCGCTGTGGCGCCGGCTCAGCGCCCACAAGACACTGTCGATGGGCAAGACCGGGATCCTGTTCCACCTCGAGCAGCGCGGGCCCCTGACCGCCACCGACCTCGCCGGTCTCGAGCGGATCAGCCACCAGGCCGTGGCGAACGCCGTGAGAGAGCTCCAGGATCTCGGCCTGGTCTCGCGGACCCCCGACCCGTCTGACGGTCGCCGCACACTCCTCGCACTGACCGACGCCGGGCGCGACCGGCTGACCGCCGAGCGCGCCGCCGGCCAGGACTGGCTTGTCGACGCCGTCGCCGGCCAACTTCATGCCGACGAACGCGCCACCCTCGCCGCCGCGATCCCCCTGCTCCGCCGCCTGGGCGCCGGGACCGAGCGGTGATCGCGCCGTATCGCCGGCCGGCGCCCCGCTGGTTCACCCAGTCCCTCGTCTACGCCGCCCTGACCAGTTCGGTCGTGAGCTCGTTGGGCATGCTGCTGGTGCCGTCGGTGGCCGCGGAGTTCGGTGTCCCGGTGAGCACGGCGCAGTGGATGCTCACCATCAACCTGCTGGTCGGCGCGGTCGCCACCCCGATCATGGGCCGCCTCGCCGACGGCCCGCACACGCGGCGACTCCTCCTCGCCAGCCTGAGCGTCATCTGCGTCGGGTCGGTCGTGGCCACGCTCGCGCCGAATTTCGCCGTCTTCCTCATCGGCCGCGCCCTGCAGGGCCTGCTGTACGGCACGGTGCCCATCACGATCGCCCTCGCCCGCCGGCATCTCACGTTCACCGCGTCCCAGCCGACCATCTCCACGCTGTCGGTCACGGTCTCGGTGGGCATGGGGCTGGGCTATCCGCTCACCGGCATCCTCGCGGCGTCGTTCGACCTGCGGGCAGCATTCGCGTTCGCCGCCCTCTTCGTCGTCACCGCCGCGGCCGGGGTCTGGCGATTCGTGCCGGCGGGCCCCGATCCGCTGGCGCCCCGCACCCCGTTCGACACGACCGGAGCGCTTCTCCTGGGCACGGGCCTGGCGGCGCTGCTGCTGTGGATCTCCGAGTCGCAGACGTGGGGGTGGACCTCCGCCACCTCACTGGTGGTCCTGGTGGTTGCCCTGTATTCGCTGTTCTTCTGGGTGGTGCACAGTATTCGCACCCTGTACCCCCTGGTGAATCTGCGGGTGGTCCGCCGGCCGGAGGTCCTGCTGGCCAACGCCACCGCCATCGGCCTGGGCACCGCGATGTACATCGGCCTGTCCATCGCGAGCCTGGTGGCGCAGGCTCCGCGTGAGACGGGTTTCGGCCTCGCGGTGCCGCTGATGTGGGCGGGTTTCATGATGGCGCCGCTGTCGGTGGGCAGCCTCGTCGCCAACCGCACCGTCCGGGCCCTGTCCCGGCGGTTCGACATGGCGGTGTTCCTGCCGGTCGGCGCCGCCGTGATGACGGTGGCGTCTGTGCTGCTGTGGCTTCGGCACAGCGACTTCTGGACCCTGGCGATCGGCATGTTCCTCTTCGGCGCCGGCATCGGTTCCGGGCACGCGGCGATGCCGGCGCTCATCGCCCGCAGCGTCGCCGTGGACCAGCTGGGCAGCGCTGTGAGCTTCAATCAGGTCCTGCGCACGGCGGGTGGCGCGGTCGGTGCGGCGCTGTCGGCGGCGGTCCTCGCCGCCCACCCGTCCGGCTCCACGTACTCGACGGACGAGGGCATCACCATGGCGTTCGGCGTGGGCGTGGTGTGTTGTGCGGTGGTGATGGCGGCGTTGGTGGCCCACGCCGTGCTGTCCCGCCGGCGTACGGGGTAACGCCCGGGGAGAGGGGCGACGACGACGAGCCCACCCGACGCCCCGCCGTCCGCCTTCGCCCGCGATACCGTTCGGAGCATGCGCGCGCTGAGCTGGCTCCCCATCGTCATCGTCACCGTGGTTCACCTGGCCGCGCTGGCGGCGGGGTCTGCGACCGCGGGCGCGTGGTCGCAGGTCCTGCTCATGCCCGCGCTCGCGCTGGTGTTACTGGTGCTGCCGCGCGACGACCGCGGGCCAGCCTGGCCCTGGGCGCTCGGCGCACTGGCCGCGAGCTGGGTGGGCGACTCACTGCCCCGGCTCGTGCCGGAGGACGCGGAGTTCCTCGCGATGGTGGGCGGGTTCGCGGTGGCCCAGGTGCTGTGGATCGTGGCGTTCACCCGCGTCGAGCGGGGCCGCTCGCCCATGGCGTGGACGCTGCTGCTGGTCGTGGTCGCGGTCGCGTTGCTGGCGGTGACGGTGCCGGAGGCGGGTGTGCTCGCGCCGGCCGTGGTGGTCTACGGGCTGCTGCTGCTCGCGGTGGCGTGGCTGGCGGCGAGCCACGGCTGGGTCGGCGGGTTCGGGGGTGCACTGTTCGTGCTGTCCGACGGGCTCATCGCCCTGGGCGCCTTCCGCCCCGACCTCGTCGACTGGCCCCAGTGCGACCTGCTGGTGACGGCCACCTACGTCGCAGCGCAGGCACTGTTCGTGGTGATCATCCTGCTGACGCGCTCGCCGGAGCGCACGCCCCCGCCGGAGAGGTCATCTCGCCCCCGCAGAGGCAGCGACACGATACGTTGACCGCTGCCACATCCCCCGCTATCGAACAGGTGCGCCGTGCCCGCCAGCAGAATCCCGTTCGTCCGTCCCCGACGAGCGGCCAGCCGGGCGTCCGCTCTGGCGGGCGTTGTCGTCGGCCTCGCCCTCTACGTCGCCGCGTTCCTGCTCAACTCGCCGATGGAGTCCTGCACGTTCCGACTGTCGATGCTCGAGAACGGTGCCACGCAGCTGACGCACTGGGACTACAGAACCGAGTGGGCCGGACTCGTGGCGAGCCGGTGCGACGCCACCCTCGTCGACGGCCCGCAGTCAGGCCTCGAGCATTCCGAGCGCGTTATCGAGTGGGGGCCGTCAGCCATCGCGGCAGTCGGACTCACCATCGCTGGCATCGGGCTGTGGCTCCTGGTGACGCCACGTGCCCGCAGGACTCGCTGAAGCGACACACGGCTGGGTCCGACTCCGGCCCCGGTCGATTCAGTAGGAGATGGCGCGCTCCTTGACCTTGAACCAGATCGAGAAGTCCTCGGCAGCCCGACGGACCTCGTCGTAGCTCGAGCCGCTGGTCAGATCGTCGAAACTGTCGCGGACACCGTCGACACCCGTGGGGCGGGTCTCCTTGGGCATCCCGAAACCCATCTTCCAGTCACCGAAGCTGCGCCGGGACGTCTGCTCCACGACCAGGACCTGCAGTCGGTCGTGCCTGTCGTCAGCGGAGATGTCCTCCATCAGGGAATCGATCTCGGCGGGCGGTCCCTCCAGGAACTGGATGAAGGTGTCGTTGCGGTACAAGAGCAATCCGGTGATCCCGGCGTCCCGGTTGCGCCGTCGCGCCGTGTACAGGATCGCCTCCAGGTCGGCGGGGTCCATCGGCCGCGAGGCCACACTGCTGTACACCAGATACTTCAGCGTCTCAGCCCGGTCTGTCTCTCCCACACCCGCGCCCGCCGTCATCGGTCGTCCCCGGCGGGAGCAGTGGCGAAGTACAGGTCGTTCAGGCACGTCATCGACCTCTCCAGTGTGCGGGCCTCACCTCGCGGTTGCGACATCTCGTCGAACTTCCTGAACGTGCCGTCCGACGTCTGATCGATATAACCCACGAAATTCCCCCGGTGGCTACCGACGAAGAACGCATCCTCCACCTGCGACCAGCGGACATCGTCGTCGTGGTCGCCGTTGCTTTCCTGACTCATTACCGCCTCTTCATTCGCATCGCGAGTGGCCTTCGCGCGGACCTCGGGGACCGGCTTTCACCACAAGCGGCCCAGTGTGTCAGGGGCCAGCCGACGCCGCCACCGGCAGACGTGCGAGCAGGCCTCTGATTTCAGCCAGGCGGCCCGTGCCGACTCCTCTCACCAGGTGATGCGCTCCGGGCGGGCGTCGGCGAGGACCTCCTCGCGGTCATCCGCCAGCAGGAAGCCCTCCTCGATGAGCCGGTCGGTGGCCTCGGTGTAGGCCCGCAGGTACTCGTCGCGGTCCGACCACCGCTGGCGCAACTGCTCGTCCGGAACCACCTCGGTGCGACCGAGCAACATACAGAAGGGCGCGGAGTGCGGATAGGGCGCACCGACCAACCTCTCGACCGGCGCCTCCACGGCCGGGGTCCTCACGCCACCGCGGCCGATGCCCAGGTCACCGGGGACCACCTCGTCGTCGTCGTACTCCACCGGCGGCGCGACCGGCGGGCGCGCTCCCCC
>NZ_BCSL01000065.1:0-10956 GCF_001570845.1 Dietzia papillomatosis NBRC 105045
ACATTGAGCGACGCGCTCGCGAACAGCAGCTCGATCTAGACGACGGGGTGCGTACGGCACTAACCCCCCTTGCCTACTTTGAGGCCGTCATGCAGCGCGCCTTCGAAAATCTGGCTGGCGGCAGCGCTGATGTGAGTATCCAAGCGGGCCTGAGCGCCGCGGCGCACCTCCGTGAGGCGACGACCAGCCCTTCTGATGAAATGGAAATCGCCCACGTCATGGTGAAGATGGACCAGGTAATCAGAGCTGTCCGAGAGATCGTCCCAGAGGAAATGTGGCACCTAATCGTCGATCGACTCGAAGAGACGCCGTGAGTGCCCCGACGGGACCGTTACCCTGACGCACTCCCCCGACGCCCCTGCCCTCCCCGTGCCACTAGACGATCCCTACGTCTCGTCTGCTGCATCAACGTTCTCTCGGTTACTAACGCGTCGCCGGCGACCCGTTCACCTGCACCGTCGGCCGTTTGCATCAGTAGTCGCTCGCGATGTCTGATTCGTACAGCCCCCTGGCCGTGTCAGCGTCGCGTATGGCCTGCCGGACATGGTGCTTGGTCAGGTCCAGCACGCGCATTGTTCCGGCGGTCTCGGCTACGGACTCGATACGCCGGAACTCGCCTTGGTACTTTTCCGCGAACGTCGCGAGCCCGCGCAGTTTTGGTAGCGCGTCAGAAAGATGGTGGCCATGGGGGTCTACCAGATCCGCAACGACCTGGCCCGTGTGGTCGGTCCCGAAGAAAACAAAGTCGGGACGAAGAGCTTTCCAGTCGCCGGAGGCCTCCTTGTAAGCGATGGCCACTGACTCCTTCGTCGCGCGCCCTGGGTTGCGGTACCAGCCCTTGAAGCCGGGTTGCTTGGTCTCTGAGTCGATGACTTTCCGCTCCCAATCGTTTAACGATATCGGATACGAGCCATCTTCAGCTGCCATCAGGTGCATAAGCCTGGTCTCCAGCGGGCTCTCGGTGCCGTCCGTATCTCGAACCTTCGTCTCGGCTTGCGCCGCCTTTGGCAGTACTAGGGAGATGCGCTCGGGTTGCGTGGACATGCCCTCGAGCCGGTCGTACTCCGCCTGACGCTCATCCGAGAGTCGCTTGCGGGCCACCCGGGTTTGGTTGAGCCAGGTCCGTGCCAGGTCATCGGCTTCCTTTTCGACAGCTTCCCCGACTTCCGGCACCGTGCCGAACGCAGCCACGGTTATGTTGGCCTCCAGAAGGTCGTCCTCGTCGCCGCCGGCGTCGACCAGGTGGTTGACATATGAGGAGCACAGTGCTGGGCTCAGGACACGTGCAGCGGCTCGGTAGGAGTCCTCGATAGCCCGCGGGTCAGCAGACTCCTGAAACGACTTGTAGGAAAACCCTCCTCCGAGTCGTCCTCGGGCCTCTTCACCGCTCATGGTCAGCACGTCATCGCGTGCCTGCTCGACCTTGTCCTTGTACTGCACGGCCCGGCCATCCAGTACCGCGTGAAGATGCTCGTGTGCCTTCTCCACCGCGTCCTCAACAAGGCCATCCTTGGACAACGCGGTGGCCAGGGCAGTGAGCCTACGGATGGGCTTGACGCCCCTCTTCGGGATCGTCACCGTCGGCAGCTCAGCAAAGCAGTCCCAGACTTCCTTGGGCACCTGGGGGTTGGGATGCAGCTCCACGGGGTCGAACAGAACCCGGCGTCCTTCACCGCCTCCGGCGTCGGTGCCCTCGTCGTCCTTCGAGGTCGCACCCTGCATCAGCATCTCGGCCACACCGGTGGCGGTCTTGCGGTCGAAGAACGGCAACAGGCAGTCGACCGAGTTGAGCAGTTCGTTGCCCGGGATGCGCCGCGCCAGAGGGGTGCGGATCATCCGGCCGAGCAACTGGGTGATGTGAGTGCGATCTTTAGCCGGGCGCAGGGACACCAGCACCTCTGCTCTGGGGCAGTCCCAGCCGGTGGAGATTGCGGACTTAGCTAGTAGCACTCGAACGTGCTTGGCATCTTGCACTCGTTGCGGCTCGATGTACGGCACAGGCTGCTGGCCCACTACTAGGTCTCGGTGCTCTCCGAAGACGTTGGCCACGGCATCGGGACCGAGTTCAGGCCAGGCGTCGTAGATCGTGTCCAGTGTCCGCAGAAGGGTCTCCTGCGATGGTTTGTCTCCTACCTGGACCACCAGAAGCGGGATGACCGGATCGGCCTCTTCCTGCTCGTCGGCGTACTCCAGCCACGCCGCGGTCGAGGCGCGGATCTTCTTCACTGCCCGGCGCAGCAGCACGGTGTCGAAGACACCATCCTCAGCCGGGATCGACAGCACGATGTCGTCCTTCAAAAGTCCAGACGCCTGCACCAGGGCCGAGTCCACAACCACGGAGGGAAGCGCGGTGCGGTCTTTGGCGTCCTTCATCGCCGCCTCGAAGCGCTCAACGGTGGCCGAGATGCCGAACACCACTGGCATCGGCGGTACCGACCCGCTGCCGTTAATTAGCCGCCGCACGATCGTCGTGCGATCCCGGCTCGTGGTCCCCATCCCCCGGTGGGCCTCGTCGAGGACGAAGTACAACGTCAGATCCTCGTTCTGGACCGTGTTGGTGATGACGTCATAGATCGAGGACTGCATTTGATCTGGACGCGGCTGAAACAGTCGTTCCTGGCCAGGAGTCGGAGGTGCCTCGCCACGTACCAGCCGTGAGTTCTTCGACAGCTTCTGCGTGTTCAGGAAGTACACATTCCCCGGCCGCAGAGTTGGTTCGGAAAACGTCGTCTCGATCACCTTCAGCCGCGAGTCCAACTCACTACCGGCCTCCTGCAGCCGAGCTCGGGACTGCTCGTTGAGCGACGGGTCATCCGAGAACCAGAGCACGACTGCCCCAGGGTCAGGTGCGAAGTCGAGCTCGTCGTTGCCGAAGAACAGCGCCTCGATCACCGCGGCAGCCATCACCGTCTTGCCAGCGCCTGTAGTGGCCGTAAGCGAAAACTGCGACAGCGACTCGTAGCGGTGATACATATCCCGGGCCTGCTCCAAGTCCCGCAACACGTCCCGGACGGCCTCGGCTTGGTAGTCCTTCAGTGTGAAGCGCATCAGCGGCCACCCCTCAATTTGAAGTTCTGCAAGTACGACTCGTACAACCGCACAGGCAGCACCCGGCTCGGTAGGTCCCGGCAAACCATCTGAAACGCTGAATCATCATCGGTAACGATGAACGCCATCCGCGCCGAGCTCACCGTCTCTATCCGAGCAACGAAGTCCCCAACCCGGTCAAGGTCCTCGAGCACCCCGTAGGTCTCGGCCACATCCCAACCGTCCTCACCCAGGTCAGCGATAATCCGACCCTTCGAACCTGCTCGAAGCCATAACATCGGAGCTATTTGCTCGAATGCCCGGTGATGACGTACAGACAGCGGAGCCTCGTACGTCAGGGTGAAGAAGGCCGCATTCTCCTCAAACCCCTCAGCCATCGGAAACTCATCGGTGAACTTGTAATCACCCTTGATCGGCTCACCTCCGGGGGTCATACCCGTTATAGCTGCGGTGACTCGAGGCTGCGTAATGAAAGCACAGATCCCGAGCGCTTCCCAGCCCTCGTCACCGGGCCTTAAACCCTGCTTGCGCAGCCGCTTCTGCTCTTCGGCCGACACCTCGTTGTTGGTCACCGAGATACATTGGCGACACCCGCCATCCTGCCTATTCAGGCGCATGACGGCGTGTGCTGTGGTGCCCGACCCAGAGAAGAAGTCGAGAACCACAGCGTCCGGCTTGTCGGTGAGGTAGAACCGCAGTGAGTCCTCGACTGCATAAAGAGACTTCGGGAAGGGAAAGCGGCCATTCGGTAGAAGTTGCCGCAATAGACCACTTCCACCAGGACCACCTGCCTCATGAGACGGGATCCTCCACTGAGTTCCTGGAACAAATGTAGGCGTGTAGGCGGATGAATCTACGATCACAGAGCCGTCTGCGCGACGACCCACGACCGGGAAGAGGCCAGCCTCGATCTTCGCCTGCTCACCGCGCTTCAAGTAGGTGACTGACGTGCGCGAGCCGCGCCACCTACCGATCTTTAGATAGCCGCTCTCTACGAGTCTCAAGACAGCTTCGGGCCCCACCTGCCAGTTTCCCTCTGAACCATCAGACCGGGTAGGCCACACTGCAACGCAGCCAGGTGGAGGTTCAACCTCACCGGGCGCGCCAGTCAGTAGAGGCTCACCCACGGAATGGAGGCGAGGGCCAGCCTCATCATTCATCAAGAAGAGTGGGTAATAGAGGCCCGGCCTATCAGCGCGGCGAGCGTTGGTTCCAGATCTCAACAGTTCGGCCCAGCGCAACGTCTCCGCTCTAGCGTCTCGAACAACTTTCCAGTCGCCTGGGAGAGGCAGAGGTCTAGGGACTGCCTCACCAAACATCACGAAGTAGAGATACTCGTCGGTCCGCCCAAAGGCGTTCGACCGGGTCGCCCCCTTCGGGTTAATAACACTGCTGATCATCTGAATACGTGCCTCGGGAAACGTCTGTTCAAGCAAGAGTCCGAGTCGCAGGTATTCCTTCTCATCTATCGTCACGAGGAGCACCGCGCCATCAGGGTTCAGAAGCTCTCGCGCTAGGGCCAACCGTCGTTCCATGAAGGCGAGCCACTTCGAGTGTCGATAATCGTCGTCAGCCTCGACGTAATTGTTGTTATACTTCCAGTCCTTCGCGCCTGTGTTATACGGGGGGTCAATGTAAATCGCATCGACCTGCCCACGATGGGTGTAGGTGAGCATTTCCAGGGCGTGGAAGTTCTCCGCGTTGATGACGGTATGGAATGGTTTGCTACCGCCGCGCTCCACGCGTCCTGTCTCAACTAGCCCGGGGTAGATGCGGTCGTTGAACTCTGCAACGACCACGAGGTCCTCGGTGATGACGGCTTGCCTCTCCGGCTCATCTACATCCAGCTCCAGGAGGTGGGCCACTAGGTTTCCGTCCACCCGCTCGATGCGGTCTACCCGCCACAGCCGCTGGTCGCCCTGCTTGACCTCACCCCGTAGTGGGAGCACACGGACCTTGTCTCCGCGACGCACGGCCCGGCCGGGCAACTCCACGGCTTCCGGCTGATGCCGCTCGAAGACTAGCCCGAAAGCCCGCCGCTTCGTCAGCGCGGCGACCTCCTTCTCCAAGTCCTTGCCGAGCTGCCTATCCGCCTTGCGGGCCTGCCTCAGTAGTTCAGTCAGTCGCGACACTCGCTGTTACTCCTTCGGACCTGCGAGCGCTCTAGCTCGATCTCCTCATCGTATTGATGGCGCTGAGAGATCCCGTCAGGCATGGCCGTAAGGTTAGGCCTCGCTCTAGAACGGCACCCCATTGAGGTGGTGCTCAAGTCGACGCAAGGCAGCCCTCTCGCCCTCAGGTCGGAGAGGGATACGGCGCGAGAGCCAGCCGACCGTCTCCTGCAACTCGATGCGATCTGCGTCGGGCAGGGAGGGTTCCGTGGAGACCACTGCGCGCTCCACTAGCTCATTCAACGTCTCAGCGACATCCGGCACTGGGTCGATCACGCTCAGCCCGTCGCGGATTGACTGAGGGGTGATAGTGGGGAGCCCGTCCGGGTTGAACCACAGCCCGCGCAGAAGCCCTATCCGGTAACCACCAGGCCAGGTGACCAGGCCGTCAGACTTGAGACACGGATCAAGTCCGTCCCATCGGACAACGAAAGTCTCCCGCATTACTCGCTGACCGACTGCAACACCGAGTTCCTGTTGATGGTGCAACTCAAGCGATGAAAGATTCGCGGCCTCAAGTCGGCGGCGAAGGTCACCCGAGTAAAACGTGGCGGGCTGCTCCACCAGGTCCCGAACAAGTGAGGTTGGCCTCCCCTCCGAGAAGAGGCCCAGACGTCGCACGGACCACCGACACCACATCAAGGCCCCATCGAGCGCAAGGTCTACCATCTCGTCCCGCAGATGGGGCCTGCGCGACCGACCATGACCGCCCCCGTACTGGTTGCGGATGATCCCGATGGTGCGGGCAATTTTGGACGACTGGGACGCGATCCTGCCGAACTCACCACCCACTGCGAGGGCCTGCCCTGGTTGACCCGCAAGGAGTCCATGCGCTCGCCCCACCGTCTTATCCAGTGGGTCACTTGGCTGAGCGGGCTCGCCAGCAATCTCGAGTGTGACTCGGGCAACCGCCTCGACGAGGCACTTCAGGTCACTTAACGCCTGACCGTCATCTTCGGCATCCAGCGAACGAGAGAGTCGGTCGAGTTCAAGCACGAGGCTCTCCCAGTGCTCATCGCCGAGAAACTCAGGTCGATAAATCGCGAACCTCTCGTACTTGCGAGCGGTCACGCTGCCCCCTGTCCTGCATCAGTCCCTCGTTCAATTGCGCTTGCACTGCTGAGCCTAGGCGCATCGACATTGCTACGGGCTGTAGTCGCCGACCCACCGTCTCGAATCTTTAGAAGTGAGACGGCGAGAGCCGGTCGCTCAAGTCGGGCGAAGGCCTAGGACAGTCCGTCTCAGAAGTATGTCGCACAAGTTGCGTCTCAGAAGTAACGTACCTGGCGACTTTTGCGACAAATAGGTATGAGCACCAACGGCGAGCGCCTCGGGTACGCACGAGTCTCCACGACCAAGCAGCATCTCGATCAGCAGATCGACGCGCTCCAGCACGAGGGCGTCGACCACATCTTCACCGACAAGTGGACCGGCCGGAGCAATGATCGACCTGGCCTGAGTGAGCTCTTGGACTACGCCCGGCCGGGGGACACGGTCGTGGTCGTAGCTCTCGACCGCCTCGGTCGTTCCCT
This sequence comes from Dietzia papillomatosis NBRC 105045, assembly GCF_001570845.1. Taxonomy (NCBI): domain Bacteria; kingdom Bacillati; phylum Actinomycetota; class Actinomycetes; order Mycobacteriales; family Dietziaceae; genus Dietzia; species Dietzia papillomatosis. The sequence continues at coordinate 6,752 of NZ_BCSL01000065.1, forward strand.
CACTGGGATTATCGAAGCCATCGGCGACCTCCAAGAACGCGGTATCAGCCTCGTCTCCCTGCGGGAGAGTCTGGACTTCACTACTCCGACGGGGAAGATGATGGCCGCGATATTCGCCGCACTCTCGGAGTACGAAGTTGACCTCAAGGCCGAACGAGCGGCGGCAGCCCGTGAGGCCGCTGCCGCCCGCGGGCGACACACCGGACGCCCTCGGAGCATGACCGAGGATCAGGTCGCGCTCGCCCAGCGGATGAAGCAGTCCGGAGAGTCTGCGAACACTATTGCCGAGACCCTGCGCGTATCGCGAGCGACTTTGTATCGAAACCTCAGCCGAGTGAACTGACCAGCAGCAATAGCGTGGGGGAAGTTCGCTGTTGCCTCACCTCTAGCCGGGCCCGAACTCGCTTTTCTCGGGGTCACCGACGTAGCGCCTTTCAAGGTGCGGGGGATCACGGTGGTGGGGCCCCCACCCGGCCCGACCGTGTAGCTCCGGACGGGGCTGAAGCATGTGTAGGCGACACTCGCCCACGCTGAACTGGCACTACACGCGCGTTGTCGTCGGGGACTACGGGCATCGAGTTGTGGCGTAGTGCGCGAGTGAGAAACGATGGGCGCATGCCCCCTGAGAAGCGCACGCCGAGCGTAGTGAGCATCGGATACGAAGGTCGCACGGCTGACGATCTGATCAGTGACCTTCGAAGGCAGGACGTGCAGGTCCTCGTTGATGTACGTCTAACGCCACTCTCTCGAAAGCCTGGCCTGTCGAAGACGAAGCTGGCGGCCGCTCTTGCTGCCGCCGGTATCGGCTATGTCCACGCCCGATCGCTGGGCAATCCGAAGGACAATCGTGACGCGTACCGGGCTGGAGATCAATCCTCGCGCCAGAGGTTCGAGGAGATCCTTGAGTCCTCCGCAGCAGACGATGCACTCAGCCATGTTGCCGAGCTTCTCGACGGCGGGTCTGTCGCGCTGCTCTGCTTCGAGCGCGATCATTCGACTTGCCACCGCCACCAGGTAGCCGAGGCACTCGCCGGACGAGCACCGGGGCTGCGTGTCGTACACGTCTAGAAGAGGGCTGGATCTTCCATCCTCGGATACCAAATACCGAGCACGCTGAACGACTGACGGTAGCGAGCTTGGTTCCCCACGAAGAAGTGGACATCGCGGTCTGAGCTAATCAGTTGCTCCCCCCACTTCTGCCGAATCTTCTCAGCCGCCCCTTTGGGGCCGTACTGCCGCGCCCACCGCCGGCCAGCCTGTCCGAGCTCCCAGTCCAGCACTTTTTGGTTGTGGCCAGCGCATAGAGGGTGCGCGCAGTTGTACTTGTATCGGACGGAGTAAGGAGCAGCCTCAAGCGGTGGAACTTCGTTCCCGAATAAGTCCGGGGCGCTTGCAGCCTCGATCTTCGCGCGCTCCGCCGGTGTCCACGGTTCGCCCGGGACCACCTCGACGCTGCGGACAGTAGGCTTTATTAGCCCCAGGGATGGGGCAGGCTTAGCCATCTCCCCCGCGGGATTGGCGCGAATTAAATCGCAGGTCGTTGTAGCTCCGAGGAGGCCTCCCAGGAGGTCACGCCGCTCCCGCCAGTTTTTCGACGAATCCACTACGCGGCCGTGGACGATTCCGTCCTGTCGTGGTTTGAACGACTCTGGCCTAGGGTCGTCGGCTCCGCGATAAGTGCCTGGGATCTTAATGATCTCGTACTTCTTAAAGCGCGCATCGAGGTCCGTAGTGCGGAACTTCACCGGGTACAGACGAATCCACTCTGGCTGGGCCCGGTCAAGCCGGACCCCGGCAACACATACTGTTTCACCGTAGGACTGTGAAGGGTTCGGGTAGGTCTTGACTGTCACCATCACAGTTGCGCCGGACTCCCCGGGGCGAAGCTCCACAGTTACACCCCTTCGCAGCCGTCGCCCGGGCCCTGCGGCCCCCCGACGGTTCCTTCACTCGCTCGGTGTATCTGCGCTCCTTGGCTCGGCTCGTTGGAACCGGGGACGCCAGGGATTGGACGGCCGCGGCGATCGCCTTCGGACATTAGTTCGTTGAAACTAGGGAGCTCGCCTTCGGAGCGGACGATGCGCATTTGCACTCCGCTCCAGAGGTTCTCCCCCACACCCGCACACGGGGATGGGGCGCTTTTCTCGCAACCGGGAATCACTGGATCGGGCTTCCAACTGCGGCACACAGCTCGACATCGGTGATATACCCTTCCTCGCATCCGTCTCGGGTTTGTATCTCACCCGAGCTGGGGTTCGGGTTTCCATGCTCGTCGTGACCGTATCCGCATTGGGCGGCAGGGCAGGTGCCGCCGTCAGCGATGGGGACGCCATCGTGAGTGGGCGCAGGGGCGTCCTGGTACTGCGGTGCGTAGGCCCCCAAGCAGTAGTCGATCCCGTTGGCGATCACACATTCGGTCCAAGCTCGGGCCTGCGTCGTATCTCCACCCGAGCGGTTTGCGTTCTCGTAGCACCGGTCTTGGTAGACCCTCGACCCGTCAGAGAGTGCAGCCATTCCGCCGGCGTCGATGCAACGGACGAAGGTGGGGCCTGAGGGAGCAGCAGCAGTCGGGGCAGCCTCAGGCGTCGGCTGAGTGGTCGAACCGGTATCGCCGGACAGATCAAACTCCGAGAGGTCCAGGACGTAGACCTCTGTCACGTCTGGCTCCTGATCGGAGACGTGGGGCTCGAATATGATCTCCGAGTTCGGGTCGACGTCCTCTTGGAGCCATATGACGCCCTGATACTTCTCGCCTGTCCACACTCGGGTGGCCGACAGTTCCTTGTGAACCCCACAGTTCACGGCAGCGATCGCCCGGCTCTCCTTGCTGTACCCATCCGCGGTGCGCTCGTTGACGCCGTTAGGGACGAACCCCTCGCCGTTGCCCGACTCGACCTCGACGTCCATCTCGATGCCGATGTGGGTGGGGTACTCCGCTCCGTCCGAGTATGGAACCGGCCCGCAGGTCTCGGGGCGGAACACGTCGGTGACGGTGACATGCGCGACGTAGTGGGGACTGTTGATAGTAAACGGCTCCCCCACCACGATCTCGTGCTCGGCGACCTCGATGGTTTCCGTTGGGGTTGCAGCAGCGGCTTCGGTGGCGACCTCGTTTTCGGAGCTGGTTCCGCATCCGGCCATCAATAGTGCAGTCGCGGCAGCGGCAACCAGCCGCATCAGTGTTTTGCTGGTGGTCATTGTGCTCCATCCCGTTGAGGATCCCCACGAGGTCGGATCGGATTGACCTGATCCGCGCTTGTATGTCCTGCGCCCTGAAAACCCAGGAGCGATTACCTACCTGCTGTTGCAGAGCGTAGACGGATAGAAGTTCCTAATCGGAACTTCTGGGTAAGCGCGGTAAAGTTACCCCCAAGACCCCAGGTCATACCGCCAAGTCGGATGTACGACGACGAGTTTCGCAGCTCCGTCCCGACGACGGCGTTGCGGTTCTGCCGCGACAGTCGCGGTGGAGTGACCGAGAGGGGTCTTTTGTCATGAACACCGATGCTGCCCACGAGGACGTCCAGTGGGACGAGCCCAACCGGCCCATCAAGGTCAAGGAAGCTGCCGAGCTCGTCGGCGTCACTCCCAAGACGATCCGCAACTGGGTCGACGCCGGGAAGATCCCCGGCTACCGGTTCGGCTACAACCGGATGGTCGTCGACCTCGACGACATCGAGCCGCTCATGAGCTGCCAGCGCATCACCCCCAAGGGCGGTGTCCGATGAAGCCCTGGATCAAGAGCTACACGAACCTGATCTCTGATAGTGGCTACATGAACCTGACGGCAGGCTCCAAGGCACTCTGGTACGACTGCAACCTCTGGTGCGGTCTCAATGAGGTCGACGGGATCATCCCGTCCTCGGACGTAAGGCGACTCAAGGGCACCCCTTCCAAGATCACTGGCCTCATCGAAGCTGGGTTCTGGGAAGAGATCGAGATCGAGAGTGGCGAGGTCGGCTACCGGATTCTCGGCTGGGTCGAGGACCAGGGGTCCAAGGAGGACACCGACAAGAAGCGGGCCAACGGTGCCAGGCGGACGGCTCGTTCGCGTGCCAAGTCGGCTTCATCTCGCGCCCAAGTGGAGCCCAACTCAGCTCCAAGTGGAACTCAAGTGGAGACCAACTCAGCTCCAAGTGGAGCCCAAGTGGAGCCCAACTCAGCTCCAAGTGGAGCCCAAGTGGAGCCCAACTCAGCTCCAAGTG
>NZ_BCSL01000066.1:0-10699 GCF_001570845.1 Dietzia papillomatosis NBRC 105045
CCCCCACCCCCCGCCGAGCGCCACACCGAACAATGACCACCAATGTCGAACTATAGTTCGATCATACCGGCGCGCCGACAGGTGCACAAGGGTTCGAATGGCGCAGATCCACGCGCTCCGAGCGTGCGCACACGTAGGCGAGCGGCGACCTCGTCGTCGTCGCCCCCGTCATACCCCCCTGGAGAGATGCCACGGTCCCGCGCGGGCGACCCCGCGCGGCGGACACGGTGTGCGCCATTTACATAGTGTGCGTCGCACACTATGGTGTGAGACATGGACGACGAGGTAGACGCAGTACAGGGCACCCACCTCCAGGAGATCCGGCGGGGATCCGTGGTGCTGGCGAGCCTCATCGCGTGCCGGACGCCCAAGTACGGATACGGACTGCTGACCACGCTGGCCGACGTCGGCATCGTCACCGAGGCCAACACCCTGTACCCGCTGCTGCGCCGCCTGGAGGGCCAGGGCCTGCTCACGTCGACCTGGCGCACCGACGACCCCCGGCCCCGCAAGTACTACGAGACCACCGCCCTCGGCGCCGAGACCGCCGAGCGGCTGCACACCGAATGGCTGGCGCTGGGCGCCGGTTACGACGATCTGCGGAAGGCGGATGCGTGATGCCCCGACTCACCGATCGCTACATCGCCGAGGTGGTCCGCCACCTCCCCGAGGGCCAGCGCGGCGACATCTCGGAGGAGATCGCCGCGACCATCGACGACATGATCGCCGCCGAACTCGACGCCGACACCGGCCCCGACGGCCGGATCGATACCGCCACCGCCGAGCACACGGTCCTGCGTCGCCTGGGCGACCCCGCGCAGCTCGCGCGCCGGTATTCGGGCGTGCGTCAGTACCTCGTCGGGCCCGACGTCTACCCCGTGTGGTCTCGCGTTCTGCGGTGGCTTGTGCCCGTCGTCGGCACGATCGCCGCGGTGGCCGGCGGCATCCTCTACGTCTCCACCACGCCTGTCCCCCAGCTCGGCGACCTCATCGCCCAGCTCATCACCTCCGCGTCCGCCGCCCTCCTCTGGACCTTCGCGGCGTGGACACTCGTGGTGGTGATCATCGAGCGAACCACCCCGGAGGGCGCACGCAACGCGCTCTCGCGGACGCCGACCTGGGATCCGGACGACCTCGACCGCCCGGGCAGCGGAACCGACACGCGTGCCGACGCGATCGTCTCGCTCGTGATGCTGGCGCTCCTGGCCGGCGTGCCGTTCATCCCGTCGACGTTCCTCTACATCGGCCACCTCAACGGGGGCGAGCCGCTGATCAACCCGGGCATCCCGACCGGCTGGGTCGTGAGCTACCTGGTCCTGATCGGCGCGCTCGCGCTCATCCAGGTGTGGCGCCTGGCGCGGCCGGGACGGTCGCGCGGCCGCCTCGCGCTCGAGATGGCCACCGACATCGTGTTCGGCGTCTTCCTCACCGCCCTCGTCCTGAGCCAGCAGACCGTGCTGCACCCGGATCTCGTCCCCGCGGACGGCGACGGCGGCCTCGCCACCGCCATCCGCTGGGGGCTGGTCGCGGCCGTCTGGGTGATCGTGGTGTGGGACCAGGTCGAGACCGTGCGGACGTTCCGGCGCCACTCTGTGAACGAGTGACGCCGGCCCGGGCCGTCCCCCACCGCCGACGAGAAGACCCCGCCTCCTGCATCTCTGCCGGTGGCGGGGTCTCCTGCACTTGTGCGCCCGAAGGGACTCGAACCCCTAACCTCTTGATCCGTAGTCAAGTGCTCTATCCATTGAGCTACGGGCGCATATTCATATTCTTCTGTCGTGCCAGAAGTCCGGTCTCCCGGGCTTCCGGCATGGCGGAGGCGAGAGGATTTGAACCTCCGGTCCCCTTTTAGGAGGACAACTCATTAGCAGTGAGTCCCATTCGGCCGCTCTGGCACGCCTCCTGGAGGCTCTGCGAGCCAACGAGGATTTACAGTACACACACGTCCCGCCGGTTCGCAAAACGGCCGGACACCGGCCCGAGAACCGCTGGTCCTACTCTGTAGGCATGTCCCCTGACGTGCGCAGTGACCTCGACGCGATCCCCGCCTACGTGCCCGGTGCGTCCGTGCCCGGCGCCGTGAAGCTCGCGTCCAACGAGACCACCGCCGGCCCGCTGCCGAGCGTGGCCGCGGCGATCGCCGACGCTGCGGCGGCGGCCAACCGGTACCCGGACATCACCTCCCGCGCACTCGTCGAGCGCCTGGCGGACTTCCTGGACGTGGGCGCCGAGAACGTCACCGCCGGCTGCGGCTCGGTGGCCCTGTGCCAGCAGCTGGTCCAGGCGGTGTGCGCCCCGGGCGACGAGGTGATCTTCGGCTGGCGCTCCTTCGAGGCGTACCCGATCATCTCCCGCATCGCCCACGCCGTGCCCGTGTCGATCCCGAACCGCGCCGACGGGTCGCTGAACCTCGACGCGATCGCGGGGGCCGTCACCGACCGGACCCGCCTGATCTTCGTCTGCACCCCCAACAACCCCACGGGGCCGGCCGTTCCGCGCGCGGAACTGCGCGCGTTCCTGGACCGTGTCCCCGAGCGGGTCACGGTGGCGCTGGACGAGGCCTATGTGGAGTACGTGAGGGGCGACGACGACGACAAGGTGGACGGTGTCGCGGAGGTGATGGCCCGTCGCAATGTGGTCTCCTTGCGCACCTTCTCCAAGGCGTACGGGCTCGCCGGCCTGCGCGTCGGCTACCTCGTCGGGCCCGTCGACCTGGTGGTGCCGGTGGCGAAGATGGTCGTGCCGTTCTCCGTGAGTTCGCTGGCCCAGTCCGCGGCGATCGCCTGCCTGGAGGCCGGGGACGAACTGCGGGCGCGCACCGACGCGGTCGTCGCCGAGCGTTCGCGGGTGCGCGACGCGCTGCTCGACATGGGCCACGCGGTCCCGGACACCCAGGCCAACTTCGTCTGGCTCCCGCTCGCGGAGGCCGCGTCCGACTTCGACGCCCACTGCCGCGACCACCGCGTCGTCACTCGGTGCTTCGCCGGCGACGGGGTGCGGGTGACGATCGGCGACCCGGACGAGAACGACCGGTTCCTCGCGGCCGCCCGCAAATTCGTGACCAGAATGTGATGCTTCCGGCGGGGTCCCGTGACCTCGCGGCGGCACGATGGGTCGGGTTTGGACGCGACGCCCCGGTCGTCGCGCCCGTCCCGCGAGAGCCGTGGGTCACGATCCCCCAGGAGTCGGTGTGCAGCTGCGAGGTCCCCGCCGTGAGGCGAGTCCCGCAGCCCCGCCCACGCCCACATCCCGACGCCCCGCCCGCCGGGCACTGATCCCCCTCGCCCTCGCGCCCCTCGTGTCCGCGCTGGTCGCCGTGCCGGGTGCCGACGCCCGGACCAGCGAGACCGGGCGTCCGTGGAGCCCGGCCGCCGAGACCACGACCGTGCGGATCCTCGGGATCGGCGAGTTCTCCGGCGCGCTCTCCCGCCCCGTCGGCTTCCAGGGCGAACTGCGGGACGGCTCCGGTAACGTCCGACCGGCCGGCGGCGGTCCCCACCTCGCCGCCACGATCGGCAAGCTCCGCGCCCAGGCCGAGAACACGCTGTTGCTCGCCACTGGCGACTCGATCGGTGGGACCGCGACCGAGGCCGGGCTCCTGGGCGACCGTCCGACCGTCGAGTTCTTCAACCGGCTCGGCGTGGACGGGGCCGGCATCGGCCGGCGCGAGCTGGAGAAGGGCGCCGACCACGTCCGCTCACTGGTCAAGCCGGGTTGCCTCACGGAGGAGGACTGTCGGGTCGACCCGCCCCTGCCGCCCTTCCGCGGTGCGGCCTTCCCGTTCCTGGCCTCCAACGTGATCCCGTCGCACGACGCGGCCCCGACGTTCCCGTTCGCCATCCACCGCGTCGGCGACGTCCGGGTGGGGGTCGTGGCGGTCACCGCGCCGTCCGAGTCCGTCCCCGAGACCACGACCCGCCTGGCGGACCCGTTCCGGGCGATCGATGAGACCGTCGAGTCGCTGCGGTTCCTCGGCGTCGAGACGATCGTCGCCCTGGTCCAGTCCGATACGGCCCACGGCAACCTCGACCCCGGCTCGTGCCCCGAGGCCCTCACCGACCTCGAACTGGTCGAGGACCTCAACCCGACCGTCGACGCCCTCATCGTCGGCGCCTCCGGGGGCCCGGCCACGTGCCGCGTCTTCGACTCGGAGAACGACGAGCGGATCGTCGTGGCGCCGGCGTCCCACGGCCGGTCGGTCACGGTCGTCGACCTCGCCGTCGACACCGCCACCGGAGACGTGGTCCGCCCGCAGACCTCGGCGTTCAACCAGACGGTCAACCTGGATATCGAGCCCGACCCCGGGACCGAGGAACTCGTCCGCCAGGCACAGGCCGCCGCGGCGCCCGAGGCCCGCGAGGTCATCGGCACCGCCGACGAGACGATCAGCCGCGCCATGAACGCCGACGGGGAGTCCCCGCTGGCCGACCTCATCGCCGATGCGCAGCTCTCCGCCACCCGCGGCCGGGGCGCGCAGCTCGCCGTGTCCAACCCCGACTCGCTGCGCACCGATCTGCCCGCGGGCCCGCTCGACTACGCCACCCTGCACACCGTGCAGCCGTACGGCGACCGCCTGTACCTGGTCACCGTCACCGGCGGGGAACTCCGCGCCGCCTTCAACCACTTCGCCGACGACATCGGCCGCAACGGCCCCGCGGTGTCGGCCAACGTGCGCTACACCGTCGACGCCGGGCGGCCCGCGGGCGACCGGGTGACGGAGATAGAGGTCGACGACGAGCCGATCGATCCCCGGCGGGAGTACACCGTCGTGGTGAGCGAGTTCCTCTCCTCCCCGGAGTGGGGCGGCTCGGTGTTGGCCGAGCGCGGGGACCGCCGAGAGGCCGGCCTGACCGATCTCGACGCGGTGATCCGCTACGCGACCGATGCGGGCCCGTTGCGGGCGCCCGAGCCCGGCCGCGTCCGCGTGATCGACTGACAGCAGATCCGCTGACAGCAGATCCGCGTACCCGGGCGCGGAGGAAGCCGGGGACACCCACTACGCCGAATCGCTCCACATATTTGTAAGATGGGTTTCACTCTCCGCACCGTCGGCCACACGTCCGCGCTTCGCTGACGTGCCCCCATGGAGAAAAAGGGATTACAGCCTTATTTACTCCTGAGGAAGTGGGCGCCATGTCAGGGCGAGATCCGAGCAGATACAGACGGCCGGCCGTGCTCGGCGCGGCCCTGACGGTCGGCTCGATGTTCCTCGCGGGATGCATGGCGACGAGCGCGGCCCCTGCGGTCGAACCGACGTACGCGGGTCCCGTCCGGCTGGACGAGGTGACGGTACAGCGCTTCGAGTATCCCACCCGCTATCCCGCCCCCGACCCGGAGCACAACTGGGCCGACCTCTACCTACCGGCAGGTGACCAGAAGGTCGACTCCATCCCTCTTGCCGTGCTCATCCACGGCGGGTCCTGGCACAAGGAGAGCGGGGCGGGCTCGTTCGATCACCTGGCCCGCGATCTCGCCAGCCGCGGGATGGCGGTCTACAACGTCGAGTACCGGCACATCGGGTCGGGCGGCGGCTGGCCCGTCACCTTCCGCGACGTGGCCGACGCGCTCGACCACGTCACCGAGGTCGACAGAAGGTTCCCGCAGATCACGACCGACGACGAGGTGGTGGTGGGCCACAGCAGCGGCGCACAACTCGCCGTCTGGGCGGCGACCCGACATCGGCTCGAGGACGGGGAGGTGGGCTCCAAGCCGAGCTTCCGCCCCACCCGCGCCATCTCGATCGCCGGGCCACTGGACATGACCTACGGGGCCACCCACGGGGATGACAGGATCGTCACCCTGCTCGGGGGCACACCCGACGAGGTGTCGAGCCGATACACATCGGTGGATCCCATCCAGAACATCGACACGGGCACCCCGGTGATCGCCCTGCACGGCAGGCAGGACGCGACCGTGGCGCCGGAGAACTCCCAGCGCTACGTCGACGAGGTCGATCGCCGGGGCGGCAGGGCCAAGGTCGTCATGTTCGAGGACGAGGACCACACCTCGATCGTGTCGGGCAAGTCCCGCTCCTACACGCGGATCCTCGAGATCATCCGCTACGTCTCGGCGTCCGATCTGCGCGAGACCACCGCCTGACCCGGCAATCGAGAACCGGGCCCCTTGCGGAAGTGGAGGGATTTGAACCCCCGGTGCTGTTCAGGCACGCTCGCTTTCAAGGCGAGTGCATTCGGCCGCTCTGCCACACTTCCCCGCCGCCGGCCACGACACGCGCGGCCACACCCGTTCCACGTGGAACCGGCTGTACGACGTCGCCCATGCTAGTTCACCTCACCCGCCCTCACCCAGCCCGGCTACGGTCGAGGGTATGAAGGCCATCGCGTACGACAACGGTCCCGACTCCCTGTATCTGACCGAGGTCGCCGATCCGGTCCCGGCCGCGGGTGAGGTGATCATCGACGTGGCGGCGTCGGCCGTCAACCGTGCCGACCTCCTGCAGACCAAGGGGCTTTACCCGCCGCCGCCCGGCGCCTCGGAGATCCCGGGCCTGGAGTGCTCCGGACGCATCTCGGCGGTCGGCGAGGGCGTGGAGGGCCCGGCGGTCGGCGACGAGGTGTGCGCCCTGCTGGCCGGCGGTGGGTACGCCGAGAGGGTCGCCGTCCCGGCGGGCCAGGTCATGCCCGTTCCGGAGGGTGTCTCGCTGCACGAGGCGGCGTCGCTTCCCGAGGTGGCGTGCACGGTGTGGTCCAACCTGGCGATGACGGGCGGGCTCGGTCGGGGCGTCCTCGCGGCGGACGCGCACTGGGGCGGGACCGAGCTGGGCGCACCGCGGGTGCTGATCCACGGCGGCGCGGGTGGCATCGGCTCCCACGCGATCCAGGTGTGCCGCGTGCTCGGCGCCCGGGTCGCCACCACGGCCGGCGGGCCGGAGAAGGTGGCGATGTGCCGCGAGTTGGGCGCCGAGCTGGTGATCGACTACCGGGACGAGGACTTCGTCGAACGGGTCGGGGAATGGACCGACGACGACGAGAGGGGCAGAGGCGTCGACCTGATCCTCGACGTGATGGGCGCGAAGTACCTCGAGCCGAACATCGCGTCCCTGGCGCCGGACGGTCGCGTGGTCGTCATCGGACTCCAGGGCGGGGTCAAGGGGGAGCTCAATCTGGGCATGTTGTTGCCCAGGAGGGCCGGCGTCCTCGCCACGAACCTCCGGGCGCGGCCGGTGGACGGCCCCGGCGGGAAGACCGGCATCTGCCAGGAGGTCGTGGATCACGTGTGGCCGATGATCGCCGCCGGCGATGTCACCACGAGGGTCTCGCGCGAGATCCCCCTGGAGCGGGCGGCCGAGGCGCTGGCCCTGCTGGAGTCCGGGGAATCGCACGGGAAGATCCTGCTGACCGTCGACGGGGTCTAGTCTCGGGGTCACGACACGGGGTGCCGCCCAGAAGGGGGCGGCTGAGATGAGACCCGTCGAACCTGCTCCGGGTAATGCCGGCGAAGGGATGTCCCATGCTGCATATCAATGCGTTCCTGTTCGGATGCGGCCACCACTCGGCCGCATGGCGCCGACCCGACTCCCCGGTGGAGCGACTGGGCGACATCGCCTACTGGGAGGAGCTGGCCCGGACGGCCGAGCGGGGCTGCCTCGACGCGGTGTTCTTCGCCGACGGCCACTCCGTCGGAGATCCCGCCAGCGGCTCGTGGTGGTTCCTGGAGCCGTTGACCGCACTGTCGGCGATGGCGCGCGCGACCCGGCACGTGGGGTTGGTGAGCACCGTGTCCACTACGTTCTTCACACCGTTCCACGCCGCCCGCATGCTGGCGTCGCTCGACCACATCAGCGGTGGACGGGTCGGCTGGAACGTGGTGACCTCCATGTTCGACGCGGAGGCGCGCAACCACGGGATGGCCGCCCTGCCGGGGCACACCGAGCGGTACGAGCGGGCCGAGGAGTTCGTGCAGGCCGCCCTCGCCCTGTGGGAGTCGTGGGACGCCGACGCGCTGGTCCTCGACCGTGGCGGACTGTGGGCCGATCCGGCGAAGGTGCGGGCGGTGCACCACGCGGGCGAGCACTTCCTGGTGGACGGACCACTCACCGTGCCGCGGTCGCCGCAGGGCCGGCCGGTGCTGTTCCAGGCCGGGTCGTCGGATCCGGGCCGGGACCTGGCGGCGCGGCACGCCGAGGGGATCTACGCCGTCGCGTACGACGACGAGTCCGCGTCGGCGTACGCCGCGGACCTGAGGCGGCGGGCGCGGGCGGCGGGCAGGGACGCGGACTCGCTGGTCGTGATGCCCGGACTGGTGACGTATGTCGGGTCGACTGTGGCGGAAGCCCGTCAGAAGAAGGCCGAGCTCGACGCCCTGCTGCCGGTCGAGGAGTCGTTGGCCCAGCTGTCGATGTTCACCGGGCAGGACTGCTCCGACTGGGAGCTCGACGCGCCTGTTCCGGAGTTGCCGCCGCTGGCCGAGTTCGCGGGACCGCAGGGCCGCTACGAGACCATCCTCCGGATCATCAGCAAGGACTCGCCCACCGTGCGTGAGCTGCTGGGTACCCTCGCGGCGGGCGGCGGGCACTGCACGATGCTCGGCACGCCCGAATCGATCGCGGACGAGATCGAGCGCTGGTACCGGGCGGGCGCGGCCGACGGGTTCAACCTCATGCCTCCGAGTTACCCGGACGGTCTGGAGGATTTCGTGGATCTCGTGATCCCGGTCCTGCAGCGCCGCGGACTGTTCCGGACGAGCTACGACGGGGCGTCGACCCTCCGAGAGCTACTCGCCCGGTGAGCCGGCGGCGGCAGCCGGTCCAGCGCCTCCAACGTCTCGTCGCACCACCTCAGCCAGGCCCGCTCCTCCTCGATCCCCAGCGAGAGGACGCGGTGCTGGAGGACGCCCCGCGGATCGGACGGGTCGACGGCGGAGAAGTCCCGCTTCTCGATTTCGCGGTACCGCTCGAGATTGTCCTGCCGCCGGGCGCGGTGGTGCTCGAGGGCGCGACGGACCTCGTCGGTCCGGCCCGTGGCGGCGGCGGCCCGGACGCGGACGGCGAGGGTCGACCGCGTCACGTCCGGGGCGTCGTCCTCGCCGATCCACTCGACCAGCGATCGGCGGCCGTCGTCGGTGACCGCGAACCGCCTGGGTTGTCCGCGCCGGGGCGGGCCGTCCCGTGGCAGTTCCCGGATCAGGCCCGCCGAGGCCAGCCGGTCGAGTTCGCGGTAGATCTGCTGGTGGGTGGCGGGCCAGAAGTACCCGATCGACCTGTCGAAGCGTCGGGCGAGTTCGATCCCGCTGCCCTCCCGCTCGGTGAGCGAGGTGAGGATCGCGAACCTCAGCGACATCGGCTCAGCGCAGCGCGCCGACGCCGGCGGTGAGGGCGTCCAGCGCCTCGTCGTATTCGCCCCGCAGGCGGTCGACCAGGTCGCGGACGGTGCCGGTGGAGCGGACGGCGCCCACGCCCTGTCCGGCGCCCCAGATGTCGCGCCACGCCTTGGAGTCGTTCGACCCGCCGGAGCCGAAGTCCATGGCCGACGGGTCCGACTCCGGTAGGTTGTCCGGGTCCAGGCCGGCGGCCTCGATGCTGCCCCGCAGGTAGTTGCCGTGGATGCCCGTGAACAGGTTGCTGTAGACGATGTCGTCGGCCGTACTGTCGACGATCATCTGCTTGTACTCCGGCGTGGCCCGCGATTCCTCCGTCGCCAGGAACGCGGAGCCGACGTAGGCGAGGTCCGCGCCCGCCGCCTGCGCGGCGAGGATCGACCGCCCGTGGGCGATCGCCCCGGACAGCAGCAGCGGCCCGTCGAACCACTCGCGGATCTCCTGCACCAGCGCGAACGGGGACTGCGTGCCGGCGTGGCCCCCGGCCCCGGCGGCCACCGCGACGAGCCCGTCCGCGCCCTTCTCGACGGCCTTGCGGGCGAACCGGTCGTTGATCACGTCATGCAGGACGATGCCGCCGTACGAATGGACGGCCTCGTTGACCTCCTCGCGCGCACCGAGGGAGGTGATGACGATCGGCACCTCGTGCTCGACGACGGTGGCCAGGTCCTGCTCGAGCCGATCATTGGAGCGATGGACGATCTGGTTGACCGCGAACGGGGCGACGTACCGGTCGGGATTCGCGGCGGCGAACGCCTCGTTGCTCTCCCGCACCTGCTCGATCCACTCGGCCAGCGCCGACTGCGGCCGCGCGTTGAGCGCCGGGAACGACCCGATCACCCCCGCCTGACACTGCGCGGCCACCAGCTCGGGGCCGGAGTAGATGAACATCGGCGAGGCGACCACCGGGACGGTGAGCGGGCCGGCGAGCACGGAGGGAAGGGCCATGAGCAGTCCTTTCGAGAGCGGGGCGGAGCAGACTTCTCCCCCGACCGTACGGTCGCGCCGGCTTTTGTGCAACTAGTTGCACAAAAGACGTCCGCCTCGCGTCAGCGACAGAACCCACACCTCACGGACGGGAATCGCGGTCTAGGACAGCTCCGCGAAGCGTTCGGTGTCGCGCACCTTTCCGGAGACGATGATGGTGTCCCCCGGGTGCAGGATCGTGTCGGCGGCGGCGTAGGTGAAGCCCTCCCCGGGACGCTTGATCGCCACCACGGTCACGCCGTGGTCCGTGCGGATCGAGGTCGCACCGAGACTGCGACCCGTCGCGAACGCGGGGGCGGTCGTCTTGACCATGGCGAATCCGTCATCGAACTCGATGTAGTCGATCATCCGGCCGCGGACCAGGTGGGCCACCCGC
>NZ_BCSL01000067.1:0-10362 GCF_001570845.1 Dietzia papillomatosis NBRC 105045
GGCGCCGCCCACCGCCGCGCCGGCGGCTCCCACGCCTGCCGTGCCGCCCGTCGCGCCGCCCGCCGCTGCGCAGGGGCCGACTACGTCGGCATCGGCCCCGTCTGCGCCACCCGCCGGGGAGCCCACGCCGAGCCAGCCGGCCGTGGCCACCGATCCCGCCGCGCCCGCCGTGGCCGCCGATCCCGCCGCGCCGGCCGTGCCCGGCGAGTCTGTCGCCGAACAGCAGGCGGCCCACCAGTCGTCGCCCCCCACCGGTTACCGGGAGCCGTCACAGGTGCCGCCGCAGCCGCCGGCGTCCGCTCCCGCCCCCGATGCGGGTGCCGCGGCGTCCGCCCCGGATCCGCGGCAGCCGGCGGTATCCGGTCGGAAAACGCAGGGCCCGGCGCCGGAGCCGCACGCGCACGCCCAGGCGCCCGTCCGTCCCGAATCGGGCGGACCGTCGCCCACGAACCGCCCGTCGGCGGAGCCGGCACCCGCTCCCACTCCCGCTCCCGCGCCCGACGCGGGATCGGCGGCGGAGACCGACGACCCGTGGCGGGACCGTCCCGCTCAGCAGCTCGAGCCGGGGGCCCCGTCGCAGCCCACGCAGCAGCCCTCCGCCCCGGGCTCGCAGTCGCCGACGCGCACCGATCCCGAGCCGGGCCCCGAGGCCGCGCCCGAACCCGGACAGCCGGCGGCTGCGGCCTCGGCTCCCGGTATCGAGGCCGAGGACATCCGCCGCGCCTGGCCGGCGATCCGCGAGGCCGTCCGTACCCGCACCCGCACGGTCGAGGTGATGCTCGCCGGCGCCACGGTCGCGGGCGTGGACGGTCGGGTGATCCACCTGGTCCACGACTACGCGCCACTGGCCAAGCGGCTGTCCCAGCCGCACAACGCGACCGCGATCACGGACTCGATCACGGAGGTCGTGGGCGGCGACTGGACCATCCGCTGCACCTCCGGAAGCGCGCCCGCAGGTGCCGGAGGCACCCCGGCCGCCCCGGAGGCGGCTCCACCAGAACCCGGGCGGGGGTCCTCCGCGGGCCCTACTGACGCCCCCGGTTCTCCCCGACAGGGTGAGCCGCGGGGCTGGGAACGTCGTCTCCGCGCCGCGGACGCCCCGCAGGGCGAGAGCGGCGGCCGAGGTGGCTACGACGATATCCCGCCTCCGCCCGAGGAGCCCGACCCCGAGCCGGGGGAACCGGACAGCCCGCCCCCGCCGCCGGTCAGCGAGGACGAGATGGTCGACGAGGCACGGAGCGGCCCCCAGAATCTGGACCACCGCACCGGCGAGGACATCGCGTTGGCCCTGCTCAAGGAGCACCTCGGGGCCCGTCCGCTCGAGCGCTGACCCACCCGGCCCGCCGCGCGCCGGGGCACGGTGTCCCAGCTGACGGTTACGCTGGACGTCGACCGACCGGGGCCGCCCCGGCAGGACCAGGCACGACCGCACCACCGCCCGCACACCGCCGAAAGGACCCCAGCCATGCAGCCCGGACCCGACATGAACGCCCTGCTCCAGCAGGCCCAGCAGATGCAGGCCCAGCTCGCCGAGGCGCAGCAGGAGATCGCCGCGAGCACGGTCGACGGGCAGGCGGGCGGCGGGCTCGTCACCGTCTCCATGCGCGGTACCGGCGAGGTCACCGGCGTGACCATCGACCCGAAGGTCGTCGACCCTGAGGACGTCGAGACGCTGCAGGACCTGCTCGTCGGCGCGTTCGGCGACGCGCACACCAAGGTTCAGGAACTCGCGGAGTCCCGCCTCGGGCCGCTCGCCTCCGGCGGCGGCCTCGGCGACATGATGGGCGGCCTGGGCATGTGAGCCCGCGGGACCCGGTGTAGCGCCGGGTCCCGCCACCCGGGGCCGCCGCGCCCCGGGGCCCGCCACCCGACGACGCAACCGTCGCCGGGCCAGCAAGAACACAGGAAAGCGCGATGTACGAGGGACCGGTCCAGAACCTGATCGACGAGTTCGGCAAGCTGCCGGGCATCGGGCCGAAGTCCGCGCAGCGCCTGGCGTTCCACCTGCTGCAGGCCGAGCCCGAGTCGGTCGAACGCCTCCGCTCCGCGCTGCAGGCGGTGGTGGAGGGCGTCACCTATTGCGAGGTCTGCGGCACCGTCGCGGCGGCCGAGCGCTGCCGTATCTGCTCCGATCCCCGCCGCGACCCCACCCTCATCTGCGTGGTCGAGGAGCCCAAGGACATCGAGGCCATCGAGCGCACCCGGGAGTTCCGCGGGCTCTACCACGTGCTCGGCGGCGCGCTCGACCCGATCAACGGCATCGGACCCAACGAACTACGCATCGCCGGACTCATGCGGCGGGTCGGGGCCGAGGTCGAGGGCGAGGAGATCGACGAGATCATCATCGCCACCGATCCCAACACCACCGGCGAAGCGACCAGCACTTACCTGGCCCGCCTCCTGCGACCGTTCCCCGACCTCATCGTGAGCCGCCTGGCCTCCGGCCTGCCCATGGGCGCCGACCTGGAGTTCGCCGACGAGCTCACCCTGGGCAGCGCGCTGTCCGGGCGTCGCATCCTCTCCGGTGGCCCCGCGCAGCCGGCGCGATCGGGCGGCGTGCTGCGGCCCGAGCAGGTCGACCCCGCGCAGCCGGCCGTGCCCGCCCCGGATGCGGGTGCCTCGGCCCCGGCCGATTCCGCCGCGGGGCCGGAGATCGGCTACCCGGGCACGGAGTCAGAGGCCGAAGAGCCGCGCGGCATTTCCGTGCCACACCGCCCGTAGCCAGTCCTCGCCCAGCCCGAGCCCGGCCAGGGCCTCGAGCTGATGGGCGTACGGGTACGGGATGTTCGGGAAATCGGTACCCAGGAGCACCTTGTGGCCCAGGTCGGCCAGCCGAGCACGCTCGGCAGGCGGGAAGGGCGTGGTCTCCTCCACGAAGTCCGTGAAGGCCATCGTCGTGTCCAAATAGACGTTCTCGTACCGCTCGGCCAGATCGAGGAAATCCGAGTACTCGCCCATGCCCATGTGTGCGACGATCAGCGGCAGCTCGGGGAAGCGCTCGAGCATGGCGGCCACCGGCTCAGGACCCGTGAACTCGCCGGCCACCGGGCCCGAACCGCAGTGGATGACCGTCGGCACCTGCGCCTCGGACAACACGCCCCACACCGGGTCCAGCAGCGGATCCCGGGGGTCGTACTCGCCCACCTGGATGTGCGACTTGAACACCCGCGCCCCGGCATCGACGGCATCGCGGACGTAGGCACCCGCCGTCGGCTCGGGGAAGAACGTCGCAGTGTGGAGGCAGTCGGGGTGGCGGGAGGCGAACTCCGCGGACCACGCGTTGAGCCACGCGCCCATGTCGGGCTTGTGTGGGTACAGCATCGACGAGAACGCCAGCACCCCGTACGACCGCAGCCGCTCGACCCGCTCGTCCTCGGCCTCGCGGTAGGTAATGGGCCAGGGACGGCCGATCTTGGGCCCGGCGGCATCGAAGTAGTCCCACACCTTGGCCATCACCCGCGGGGGCATGAAGTGCGTGTGCACGTCGATGATGCCCGGCAGTCCGAGTGGCTCCCACATCGCGCGGACCTGCGCCGCCTCGACGGCGGGATCGGGAGGGGTCACGGACCCGGTGAGGGTGGCGGTGCCGTGGTGTTCACACATGCGTCCGAGGGTATGCCAGCGAACCCGGCCCGCCCGGCATTCGCGGCGCGGACTCCGGCGCCACCCCCGAGGCGTAGGCGGGCCGAGCGCCGGGCAGCCACGGGCCATGGGCGACGG
This sequence comes from Dietzia papillomatosis NBRC 105045, assembly GCF_001570845.1. NCBI lineage: Bacteria > Bacillati > Actinomycetota > Actinomycetes > Mycobacteriales > Dietziaceae > Dietzia > Dietzia papillomatosis. The sequence continues at coordinate 3,721 of NZ_BCSL01000067.1, forward strand.
GCCACGGGCCGCGGTGCGTTCACCTGGGCCGGCAACGCCACCTCAGCCCGCAACGCCACCTCAACCCGCGACGCCACCTCTCCCGCAACGCCGCCTATCGGATCGCGCTACGCCTACGGGGCCCCATAGGTGGAGTTTCATCCGATAGGTGGCGGGACGGGCTCGATGCCGAAGGGACGGGCCTGATGTCGAGGGCACGAAGCGGCAGGCGGCGCAGATCCACAGCGTCGCTGATCAGCGGCGGGCGGCGCAGGCGATCGGCGGAGGAGCTGCTTAGCGCCGGGCGGCCGCGATCCGCTCCCGGCGCAGCCGCTCCACCGCCGGCACCTCGACCGGCGGCAGCGAGTCCACGCCCAGCGCGCGGCACAGCAGCAGGTCGGCCAGCTCGGGATTGCGGGCCAGCACCGGCCCGTGCATGTAGGTGGCGATGATCGAGCCCTGGACCACGCCCTCGACCAGCCCGCCCGCAGGAACCGACTGACCGGCCGGCACGCCGTTGCCTACACCGGAGGCGACGCGGCCCAGGGGAGCGGCGTCGGGGCCCAACACGGTGGCGCCCATGTGGTTCTCGAAACCCGTGAGCGGCTGCGTCAGCCCTGTGACCTGCGGCGCGACCACCAGCTCGCCGATCGAGCGGGTCGCCTGCGGAGACGTGGTGACGTCCAGCAGGCCGAGCCCGGGCGCGCGCGAGCCGTCCGAGACGACGAACCACTCACCGAACACCTGCATGCCGGCGCAGATCGCCAGCACCGGCGCCCCGCGCTCCACCGCGCGTTGTAGACCCGGCGATGCGGACAGATGGCGGGAGGCGAGCTTCTGCGCCGCGTCCTCGCCGCCGCCGACCGTGTAGAGATCGCACGAGTCGGGGACGGCGTCCTCGAGGGTGATCCGCACGATCTCGGCGTCGTAGCCGCGCCACCTGAGCCGCTGCCGCAGGACCAGCGAGTTGCCGTCGTCGCCGTAGGTGCCCATGACGTCGGGCAGGACCAGACCGATCCGCACCGTCGACTCCGTGGGCCGGGCCGAGTCCGCGGCGACGGTGTCCAGCGGGGAGGCGGACGCCCCCTCCCGACGGGCCCCCGCGTCACGCGGGTCCGGGTTGCTCTCGCCGGCGTGATGCTCGCTCATCGTCACTGCTCCTTCTGGTCCGCGTCGACGGGACGGTGCCCGGCGGCGGCCATGGCCCGCCCGAGGTCACGGAACGCCGTGTAATTGGCCAGCACCTCGACCCGCCCCGGGGGGCAGTGCCGGATCGCCGCCAGCGGATCCGGCTCCAGCTCGTGGCGCACCCCGGCATAGGTGAGCCGCACCGAGAGGTCGGCCGCCCGCTCGCCCGAGGCGTACACGGTCACGCCCTCGAAGCTCTCGAACCGCACGTCCCACAGCCATGACAGGTCCACACCGTCGGCGACCTGCCCGTTCACCGCGATCACCAGGCCGTCGGCGGACGTGTCGATCATGCCGAGCGCCTCCTGCCAGCCGGCCGGGTTCTTGGCCAGCAGCAGGTGCGCGGACCGCCCGTCCACGTCGACCGTCGAGTAGCGGCCGGCCACGTCGTCGACCTGCTCGACCGCCCGGACCGCGGCGGCCGGGTCCGCGCCCATCGCCACCGCGGCCGCCACGGCCTGGGCCGCGTTGCCGCGGTTGGCCCGCCCCGGTATCGCCAGGGACAGGAGAGCCGTGAATCCGTCGGGGCCGTGGATCGCCTCGTCGTCGACCCACCAGTCCGGCTCGGGCCGCGCGAACTCCCGGCCGTCGGGCAGGGTGCCGGTCGACCGCCACCGCACCGCGCCCGTCTCGTCGATCGTCCGCGTGATCGGCTCCCCGGTGCGCGGGCAGCTCACCGAGTCACCCGCCCACGCCGACCCGGCCGCCACCCACACGACCGCCGGGTTGTCGTAGGCCACAGAGGTGATCATGACGTCGTCGCAGTTCGCCACCACCGTGGCCTGCGGCTGAGCGGCCACCCCGGCCCGCAGCCGCCGCTCGATAGCGTTGATCTCGCCCACCCGGTCGAGCTGATCCCGGCTGAGGTTGAGCAGGACGATCGCCTCCGGGGAGGTGTTCTCCGCGACGGCCGGCGTGTGGAGTTCATCCACCTCGATGGCGGCCAACCCGGCCACACTGTCGGCCACGAGGGCGGAGACGATCCCGGCGTCCATGTTGTCGCCGCCGGTGTTCGAGGCGACCCGGCCCACGGTCGACAGGGCGGAGGCGACCATCCTCGTCGTCGTCGATTTGCCGTTGGTCCCCGTGACCAGCACCGTTCGCCGGCCCGCCGCGAGTTGGCGCATGAGACCCGGATCGAGTTTCAGCGCCACGAGGCCGCCGATCATCCCGCCCGACCCGCGCCCCGACACCCGGGACGCCCAGGTCGCCAGCCGGGAGACGGCCACGGCCACCCGGCCGCGGGGGGTGAGTGCGGTGATCGCGCGGGAACTCATGCCGCAGAGTCTAGGCAGCGCGGCGTCCGGGCAGCACGGCCGCCTCAGAACCGCACCGCACCGCCCAGCGCGGTCACCACGTCGTGTCCGAGGTCGGCCGTGACCTCGTCGGGGCCGTTGGACATCCCGTCCGCGGAGGCGATCACGGCGATCGCATAGCGGCCGCTCGCGGTGTTCACCACGGCGATGTCGTGCGATTCGGTGTCGGTCTCGCCGGTCTTGTTGGCGACCGTCCCCGCGGGCAGGCGGTCCGGGAGCTTCCACCGCCGCTCCTGCGCGAGCATCGTGTCCAGCACGATCCGGGCCACGGCGGGCGAGGTCAGCGCCTCGCCCTGCGGAGCACGACCGTCGGCGGCGCGGACGAGTTCGGCCAGGTAGCGGACACTGCCGAGGGGGGTGACGTGGCTCCAGTCGCCGGTCCACTCGTAGCGGAACGCGCCGCCGGTGTGGAACTGGTCGGCCAGGCCCACGCGGTCGGCGATGTCGCCCAGCGCGGTGACGGGGTCGGTGGTGTCGGGCGCCGCGGGGCCGTCCACAGAGAGGTCGTACAGCACGTTGGCGGCGTCGTTGTCCGAGACGGTGATGGCCGCCTCGAGCAGGTCGCCGAGCCGGCCGTACGGGGTCTGCGCCGACGGGTCGGCCTCCCACGCCTCGAGCGCCCCCACCGCGTAGGCCACCTTGATGACCGACGCGGCGTAGCGGGGCTCGTCGCCGCCGGCACACACGACGCGCTCGTCGGGGGAGTCGATCGCCATCACGCACGCCGCGAGTTCGTGGCCGGCGTCCGCGGCGTCAGCCACCGCGGTGGCCACGAGAGGGCCGACCTCGACCCACCCCGCCGGCAGCGGCCGGACGAGCCGGAGCGGATCCGCGACCCGGCCGTCCGGAGGGGAGGAGGCGGTGGGCGACGTGGCCGCGCCGACGGCCGACGCGCCCGGGGCGGAGTGGCGCGCGGTGGTGGCGCCGGGCGCGGTGACGGCCACCCCGACCAGCGCCGCGAGGCACACCGTGAGTGACGACCCCAGCGCCACGCGGATCGGCAGACGGGTGGCGCGCCGCGCGCGGGCGTGGGCGTCGCGCAGCCGCGCCGCGGGCGTGTCGGGCCGGTACCGGCGCATGGGGCCTCCTGGGTCGGACCGGACCTCGCGGCCGGGGCTGATCGAACGGCGTAGACAGTAACGCCCGTGGGCGTCCGGGCGGAAAACGCGGTGTGAACGCCGTGACCTGCGACGGTGACGGCCGGGATGTCGTAGGGGTCTGGGACGATGGTGGGCATGTCGGGTTGGGTCGTGGTGGACGTCGAGACGTCGGGGATGACGCCGGCGGTCGACCGGGTGTTGTCGGTGGCCGCCGTGGTGATGGGTGACGACGGCGAGGTGGTCGAGGAGTTCGCGACCCTGCTCAACCCCGGGGTGGACCCGGGGCCCGTCCACGTGCACGGCCTCACCCCGGCCCTCCTCGCCGGCAAACCGCGCTTCCAGGACGTGGCGGCCGAGTTGGGCCGGGTGCTGGACGGGAGGACGGTCGTCGCCCACAACGCGGCCTTCGACGCGTCGTTCCTCGCCGCCGAGGCGAGGCGGGCCGGGCTAGCGCCGCCGCTCGAGAGGTTCGTGTGCACCCTCGACTTCGCCGGCCGGCTCCACCTGTCGACCGCCGACCTCAAGCTGTCCACACTGGCCGCCCACTTCGGCGTCCATCAGCGGGCCGCGCACGACGCCCACGACGACGCCCTCGTGCTGGCCGGGGTGTTCGCCGGTCTGCTCGAGGTGGCCGCCGCGAAGGACGTGCGCCCCTCGGTCCGCGAACTCGACGCGATGGTGGCCCACCCCGAGACCGGGTATCTGGTGTCCACGGTGTGGGCGGAGGCCCTCGCCGCACCCAGGCTGTGGCGTCCGGCCGGGAGGCTGAAGCGCGGCGGCGGGCTGGTGCAGGGCATGGAGGTGGTCTTCACGCAGGACGTGGATCGCGACCCGGAGGAGATCGTCTCCCTCGTCGTCGACGCCGGTCTCTACGTGGCCGACCGCATCTCGTCCCGCACCTCACTCGCGGTGTGCGACGCACCCGGCGCGGTGCGCGGACGCACCGCGTTCGCGCGGAAGAAGGGGCTCGAGCTGGTGCCGTACGCCCGGTTCGAGGAGATGCTCGCCGACGTCGCCCCCGGCCGGCCCGTCGCCGGCGCCCAGGCCGTGGACAGTGCGCAGGAGGCCCTCTTCTGACGGCGTTGGTCTACGCACCGGGCGACGGCGGCCGCAGCAGCTGATTCCGCATCGTGGAGCGCTCGTCCGGGAGGGCGGCGCGGAACTGACATGATGGCCGTGGACAACGCCGTCGACCACAGGAGTACTTCCCCGTGCCCGCACCCCAGAACGCCGCCGCCCGAGAGGTCTACGAGAAGGAACGTGCCCACGTCCTGGCCCCGTGGTCGGCCTGGGGCACGACCGATCCGATGGTCGTCACCGCCGCCGAGGGCTGCCATCTGACCGACGGCGACGGGAACCGCCTCCTCGACTTCACGTCCCAGCTGGTCAACACCAATATCGGCCACCAGCATCCGGTGGTCGTCAAGGCGATCCAGGACCAGGCCGCCGAGCTGTGCACCATCAACCCGGCGCACGCCAACGCCGCCCGCGCCGAGGCCGCCCGCCTCGTCGCCGAGGTCGCGCCCGCCGGGATGAACCGCGTGTTCTTCACCAACGCCGGCACCGAGGCCGTCGAGCACGCCGTCCGCATGGCCCGCCGCCACACCGGCCGCCACAAGACCCTCTCGGCGTTCCGCAGTTACCACGGCGCCACCACCACCTCGATGAACCTCACGGGCGACACGCGCCGCTGGGCCAACGACCTCGGCAACACCGGCGCCGTGCACTTCCACGCCCCGTTCCTGTACCGCTCGCAGTTCTACGCGGAGAACTCCAAGCAGGAATGCGACCGTGCGCTCGAGCATCTGGACTCGCTCATCGGGCTCGAGGGGCCCGACCACTTCGCCGCGCTCATCATCGAGTCGGTGCCCGGCACCGTCGGCATCATGGTCCCGCCGGCCGACTACCTCCGTGGCGTGCGTGAGATCTGCGACAAGTACGGGATCGTCATGATCTGCGACGAGGTCATGTCCGGGTTCGGCCGCACGGGCGAGTGGCTGGCTCTCGACAACTTCCGGTCCGGCGACGACGACTGGGCGCCCGACCTCATCACCTTCGCCAAGGGCTCCAACTCCGGGTACGTCCCGCTCGGCGGCGTCATCCTCCACGACCGGATCGCCGCGTCGTTCGAGACCACGCCGTACACCGGTGGCCTCACCTACGCCGGGCACCCGCTGGCCTGCGCGTCGGTCGTCGCGACCATCAACCTCATGCGCGACGAGAAGATCGTCGAGAACGCGAAGATGATCGGCGAGGACGTGATCGGCCCGCGCCTGCGCGAGCTCGCCGAGAAGCACCCGTCGATCGGCGAGGTCCGCGGCCTCGGCGTGTTCTGGGCGGTGGAGATGGTGGCCGACCGCGAGACACGCGAGCCCCTCGCCCCCTACGGTGGATCCTCGGAGGCCATGGCGCGGACCTTCGCGACCGCGAAGAAGGACGGGCTGCTGCTGTTCATGAACTACAACCGCTTCCACGTGGTGCCGCCGTGCATCATCACCCCCGACGAGGCCAACGAGGGCCTGGACATCTTCGACCGCGCGCTCGACGTGGCCGATGACTATGTGAGGAGCTGACTCTTCCGATGGCGCTGGTACTGCGGCTGATCGTCAACGCCGTCGCCCTATGGGTGGCGACGCTGATCGTGCCGGGAATCGCCCTGCACGACACCACCGGCATCTATGCGCCCGGCGCCGGCGCCATCGAGAACGAGGTGAACGTCCCGACCATCACCGCGCTGCTCATCGTGGCCGTCGTGTTCACGCTGGTTAACGCAGTGGTCAAGCCGATCGTCCAGCTGCTGTCCCTGCCGCTGACGATCATCACGCTGGGGCTGTTCCTGCTGGTCGTCAACGCGCTGATGCTCATGTTGACCGGCTGGATCACCACGACGTTCCAGCCGTTCGGCGCCGAGTACGTGGTCAGCGGGTTCTGGGCGGCCTTCTTCGGGGCGATCGTGGTCGGCCTCGTGAACTGGGTGTTCGGGATGCTCCTGCCCACGCGCGCCCGCGACTGATCGGCGCTGAGGGCCCGGCGCGGCCGCGAGCCGCGGCCGCGCGCTG
>NZ_BCSL01000068.1:0-9726 GCF_001570845.1 Dietzia papillomatosis NBRC 105045
CGGCGCGGCGGTGGGCGGCGCCGGCTGTGCTGCGGCCTCGGCGGCCTGCTGCTGCGACCGGCGGACGAACTTGGGTCGCCCCTCCGCCGGCGCCGCGGACTGCGGCGCGGGCCCGCCGGCGGGGCCGGTGCGGGCTTCGTCGTCGTCGCCCCCTACCCCGCCACCCGGCGCGGGCCCGCCACCTGCGCCACCAGCGGCGACCGGCGCGGTGCCCGGGCGCACGGCCCCCGACTCCAGCGACTCGACGCGCTGGAGCAGGGCGGCCATGGACTCGTCGGCCGACGGCAGCAGCAGCTTGGCGCAGAGGATCTCCAGCAGCAGCCGCGGCGAGGTGGCGCCGCGCATCGACGCCATGCCCTCGTGCACCATGTCCGCACACCGCGCCAGAGTGGCGGGGCCGATCTGCTCGGCCTGCCGCCTCATGGTCTCGGCCTGCTCGACCGGGGCGTCGACCAGACCGCGCTCGATCGCCTGTGGCACGGACTGCACCATGATGAGGTCGCGCAGCCGCTGCAGGAGGTCGGCGGCGAACCGGCGCGGGTCGTGCCCGGCCTCGACGACCTTGTCGACGGTCCGGAACAACGTGGCGCCGTCGCCGGCGGCAAGGGCGTCCACTGTGTCGTCGATGAGCGCGACCTCGGTGGCCCCCAGCAGGCTCACCGCGCGCGGATAGGTGATGCCCTCCTCGCCGGCGCCGGCCATGAGCTGGTCGAGCACGCTGAGCGTGTCACGCGGCGAGCCCCCGCCCGCGCGGATCACCAGCGGGAACACGGTGGGCTCGACCTTCACGCCCTCCTGGTCGCAGATCCGCTCGAGCAACCCCCGCATCGACGACGGAGTGAGCAGCCGGAACGGGTAGTGGTGCGTGCGCGAGCGGATGGTGGGCAGCACCTTCTCCGGCTCGGTGGTGGCGAAGATGAAGATGAGGTGCTCCGGCGGCTCCTCCACGATCTTGAGCAGCGCGTTGAAGCCCGCGTTGGTGACCATGTGGGCCTCGTCGATGATGAGCACCCGGTACCGCGACGACGCCGGCGCGAAGAACGCCCGCTCGCGCAGGTCACGCGTGTCATCGACACCGCCGTGGCTGGCCGCGTCGAGCTCGGTGACGTCGAGCGTCCCGTTGCCGCCGGGCGCGAGCGCCACGCACGAGTCACACTCGCCGCACGGGGTCGCGGTGGGGCCCTGCACGCAGTTGAGTGAGCGCGCGAGGATGCGGGCGGACGAGGTCTTGCCGCAGCCGCGCGGCCCGGAGAAGAGATAGGCGTGGTTGATACGGCCGGAGGACAGCGCCACCGACAGCGGTTCGGTGACGTGCTCCTGGCCCACGACCTCGGCGAAGGAGGCGGGGCGATACTTCCGATAGAGAGCCACGCCTAGAGGGTACCCAGGGGGTACGACGACGATGAGACCGATCGCGTCCCGGCAGGCACCCCGCGGGGTGTGCGCATATGAGTGCGGAAATGACCGGAGGGGCCACGCTCTGCGCAGCCCCTCCCGACGTCCCTCGCGCGCGGATCGGGCCCCCTCAGACCCCCGCAGCACGGTTCCCGAACCGATACCTGACACCGGCCCCTCACAGCCCCTCAGCTGTACTCCGGTGTCCGCATCCCTCTGGCCCGGACGGGATAGATACAACCAGATGACCCACTCCCGCGACAAGACGTTCTTGTTGCTGACAGTTGCTCAACAGTCAGCCGTTCAGGCGTTTGCCCTCGTCACAGGGTCGCCCAACCTGCGGATCGTAACGTCCACCATGCGAGAACGTGTCTGAGATCACTCGCAGGTAGAACCGCTGGTCACTTCGAGATCGAGCGCGGCGCCATCGCCGGAGAGGAGCCTGCTCCGGCAGGGGCCTGGATTAACGACAGCGAGCCAACTGTTACAGCGATCCCGCCCACCGGGACGTCAGCCGGCGAGCGTCGCGCGGCACGCCGCGAATAGCGCGCACAGACCCACCACGTCCATGGCGGTCTCGACCTCTGCGAGCGGCGGGAGGGTGGGCGCCAGACGGATGTGCCGGTCGTCGGGGTCCTGCCCGTAGGGATAGGCCGAGCCGGCGGGGGTCAGCGCGACCCCGACCTCCTTGGCCAGGCGAACGGTCTCGGTCGCGGTCCCGTCGACCACCTCGAGGTCGATGAAGTAGCCGCCCTCGGGCCGGGTCCAGCGGGCGACGTCGTACTCGCCGAGACGGCGGGCCAGCGCGGCGGCCGCGGCCTCGAACTTCGGCGCGATCACCTCGCGGTGGCGGAGCATATGGGCGCGGACCCCCTCGGCGTCGCCGAAGAAGCGCGCGTGCGCGAGCTGGTTGACCTTGTTCGGGCCGATCGTGCGCACAGAGGTGTGGCCGAGGTACCAGTCCAGGTTCGCCGAGGACGACGACAGGAACGACACGCCCGCGCCGGCGAAGGTGATCTTGGAGGTCGAACACACCTGCCAGAAGCGGTTGGGGTGCCCGGCCTCCGCGGCCAGGGCGTCCACGTCCGGCACCTTGGGGAAGTCCTCGGTGAGCGTGTGGACGACGTAGGCGTTGTCCCACACCACGCGGAAGTCGGGTGCCGCGGTGGCCATACGGGCCAGGCGGGAGACGGTGTGGTCGTCGTAGACCGCGCCGGTGGGGTTGGCGAAGATCGGGACGCACCAGATGCCCTTGATGGACGGGTCGGCGGCCACGAGGCGCTCGACCTCGTCCATGTCCGGACCCGTGGGCCCGAGGGGCACGGGGATCATCTCGATGCCGAGGGCCTGCGTGATGGAGAAGTGGCGGTCGTAACCGGGCACCGGGCACAGCCAGCGCAGGGCGGGCTCGTCCTTCCAGGGCCGTTGCGAGTCGGGCGTACCGAAGAGCATCGAGAAGACGAGCAGGTCGTACATGATCGACAGGCTGGCGTTGTCCTGGGCGATCACCCTGCCCGTCTCGGTGCCCAGCAGTTCGGCGATGATCGACCGCAGTTCGGGGAGCCCGGCGCCGCCGCCGTAGTTGCGCACGTCGGTCTTGCCGGCCAGGTGGTCCCCCTCCCCCGGCAGCGACAGCAGCGCCTCCGAGAGATCGAGCTGCTCGGGCGAGGGCTTCCCGCGGGTGAGGTCCAGGGCGAGACCCTTGTCCGCGAGCGCGTCGTACTCGGCGGCCAGTCGCGACTCGATGCGAGCGAGGTCGTCGGCGGGGAGATCGGACAGCGCCACGGTGGCCTCCGGCGGGGGTCGACTACATCGGTGGTGTTAGTGCCCTAAGACATGTCCCAAGACATAAGGGGACCCCGCGCACCCGCCAGAGCCCGCTGACCCTTGCTGCCTTCCGGCCCTGGGGGAGTTCACAGGATGGACGCCGCGCGGGGTCCGGGTACGAGTCTAGCCGGGTCACCCCCGAGCCCGCACGCCACCCACCCCGGAGGATGACGGTTTGCCTCCGCTCGGCCTTCCTCGGTATTGTCCTCCACGGAGGATTCGCCTAGTGGCCTATGGCGCTCGCCTGGAACGCGGGTTGGGGTTTATAGCCCCTCAGGGGTTCAAATCCCCTATCCTCCGCCGCGGACGCGGCCCGGAGCTCTCGAGCACCGGGCCGCGTCGCACATTTCCCGGTACGCCGCCTGGCAAGGCATACCCGCTCGCACCCCCACGCGCCCGAGTCCCCGCGCCCCGCCGGGCACACCGCCAGCGCATCCGGCCCCACTCACGCTGGCCCACGGGACCATTCCACCAGCGCTGGGTAGGGAGATGAGGTCAGATGTCCGACACGGTTGTGGCGGTCCCGGCGATCGTGAGGGTCCTGCTGGGGATCATGCCGCAGCCGCTGCTCGACCTCGCCGGGGCGGCCGCCGCGTTCGCCGGGTAGGCCGCGTCACGGCCGCGCCCCCCCGGACGCCGCCTCCACGCCGAGCAGAGGACCGGGCCCCTGACCTCCGGCCCTACTCCCCCAGGCCGAGCGGGGTCGCGTCGAACTCGCCGGACAGCGCCGAGATCGACCGCGCCAGCCGCAGGTCTCGCCGGGTGACGCCGTCGACGTCGTGACTGCGCAGGTCAAGGGTCACCTCGTCGTAGCTCCACAGGAGGTCGGGGTGATGGTTCTGCGAGTTGGCGGCCTGGCCAATGGCGGCGACCAGGTCGATCGCGGCCTGCGGCGACTCGCACACGGCGGTGTAGGTCAGCGATCCCTCGGACAGGGCCCAGCCGGGCAGGTCGGCGAGGCCCTCAGCGATCTGCTCTTCGGTGAGGCGGGTCTGGTCGTCGGCGTCGGGGCGTGAGTTGTCGGCGTCTGCGCTCATTCCTCCAGTCTGGCACCTCGCCGCGCGGCGGGCGGTCCTGGCGCGCGGCCCACGCGCCCCGCCCCACCACGACCCGGCGCGCCCCTGCGCCCCGCGCCCCTCCACGACCGCGCCACCTACCCTGTTGACGTGGAAACTCCCGCTAGCCTCCTCCCGCCCGGCGCCGGCCGCTACGCTCCGAGCCCCTCCGGCGACCTGCACCTGGGCAATCTGCGCACTGCGGTGGCGGCGTGGGTGCTGGCGCGGGATTCGGGGCGGTCGTTCCGGATGCGGGTCGACGACCTCGACGCCGCGCGCGCCCGGCCCGGGGTGGCGGAGCGACAGCTGGCGGACCTGGCGGCGATCGGCCTCGACTGGGACGGCGAGATCATGTGGCAGTCCGCGCGCTCGCACGCCTACGCCGCGGCCGCCGACCAGCTGGCGGACCAGAGCCTGGTCTACGAGTGCTACTGCTCGCGCAGAGAGATCGCCGAGGCCCCGCAGGCGCCGCACTCCCCGCCCGGCGCCTATCCGGGTACGTGCCGGGATCTGCCCGAGGCGGAGCGTGAGCGTCGCCGCTCGGCGCTCGGTCCCGGCCGGGTGCCGGCACTGCGGCTGCGCGCGACGGTCGACGAGTTGACGATCACCGACCTCGTCCAGGGGCACTACACGGGGATCGTCGACGATGTCGTGCTGCGCCGCGGCGACGGCGTGTGGGCGTACAACCTGGCGGTGGTGGTCGACGACGCCGAGCAGGGCGTGGACCAGGTCGTCCGCGGCGAGGACCTGCTCTCCTCGACTCCCCGTCAGGTGCACCTCGCGGATCTGCTCGGCCTCCCGCATCCGCAGTACGTCCACGTGCCGCTCGCGGTGAACGCCGCGGGTCAGCGGTTGGCGAAGCGGGACGGCGCGGTGACGCTGGCCGACCTGGCGCAAGAGGGGACGACGACGAGGGCCGCGATCGCCCGGATCGTGGCCTCGCTCGGTGGGCCGGAGGGCGCGGACTCGATCGAGGCGTTGCGTGGGGTGGTCACGGCCGAGTCCCTGCGATCCGGCCCCTGGGTGGTGGCGTGACTCCGCGGGCCGGATTCGTCGCGGGCGCGCGTCTACCCGGATAATCGTCGCTCGTGACCATTTCATCGCAGACCCCCGAGCCCCGGGATCCGCACGGGACCGGGCTATCGAGAGGGACTGGGCGGCCGGACGGGATCACTCCCGAGCCGGCGCGCAGCTCCCGGACCCCCGACCGCACCCAGCCCGCGTTCGCCACCTTCGGCAGCCCCTACTTCGCCTACCTCATCGCCCTGTTCGTCGGCGTGATGCTCATCAGCAACGTCACCGGGACCAAGGGCGTCCTCCTCTTCCCCGACCTGTCGTTCCAACTCGGGTTCGTGTCCGTCGACGGTCTCGTGACCGACGGCGCCTTCCTGCTCTTCCCGCTGGCCTACGTGCTCGGCGACGTGATCAGCGAGGTGTACGGCTTCCGCGCGATGCGCCGGGTCGTGCTGTCGGGGTTCGCGGTCCTCGCCCTGGCGGCACTGAGTTTCACGGCCACCGTGTATCTGCCCGCCGCGCCGTTCTACGAGAACCAGGACGCGTTCGAGGCGGTCGCGGGCGTCATTCCGCAGTTCTTCCTCGCGGGGCTCGCCGGGTACGTGGTGGGCGAACTGCTCAACTCGTACGTCCTGGTGTGGATGAAGCGGCGCACAGGTGAGCGGAGTCTGTGGGCGAGGCTGCTCGGCTCGACCGTGGTCGGCCAGCTCGCCGACACGACGGTCTTCTGTACGATCGCCGCCCCGGCACTGGGCATGGCGCTCTGGTCGGGTGACTACTGGAACTACGTCGTCATCGGGTTCGTCTGGAAGACCCTCGTCGAAGCGGTGCTCCTGCCCGTGACGTACCTGGTCATCGCGTGGATCAAGAAGCGCGAGCCCAGCTACCAGGCCGCACTGTCGGGGTCGGTCCTGTCACAATCGGCGGCATGATCCCGCCCGCCGTGACGGTCCTCGGCGCGACCGTCGATGATCAGACCCGCTGCGTCCACTACGCCGGCCCGCTGGACATCGTCGCGATCCGCTTTCACTGCTGCGGCGAGTTCTACCCGTGTTTCCGCTGCCACGCCGACGCCGTCGACCACCCGGTCACGGCGTGGCCGGCGGATCGGTTCGACACCCGCGCGATCCTGTGCGGGGTGTGCCGGTCGACGCTGTCCATCAGCGACTACCTGGAGGCCGACTCCTGCCCGTCGTGCGCGTCACCGTTCAACCCGGGATGCTTCCTGCACCACTCGATCTACTTCGAGTGAGAAATCCCATCGGCCTCGTCCATCGCCGTGATGACCGTGCGCAGCACGCCGAGCACCAGACGCGTGAGGTCCTCCCGCCGGGCGACGTCGGCGCCGCGGCCGAGGGCGAGCGCGCGTTCGGCCGTCTCCGGGTCGGGAAGAGTCCTGACCGCATCGGCCAGGACCCCCGCCACGTCGCGGGGGATCCCGAGCATCACCGCGTCGGACACGATCGTCTCGACGATGTCCCTGTAGACCGCACCCTCCCGGGCGTCGAGCAGCGGAACCACGCGGGCGACGTCGGCGTAGAGCTGGTCGAGGTGGCCGTCGTCGTCCGGGTGTTGCTGATCCAGAGACGCGGTTTCGGCGACGTTGCAGAGGAAGTCGAACAGCATCTGGTCGGCCGTGAAGGGACCGGGCCAGAGCCGAAGGTGCTCGTCGAACGGTAGGGAGGCGGCGCGTGAGATCAGCGTCGCGGCCCGCTGCTCGTCCCCGTCGACCATTCTGGTCAACGCCTTGTCCAGCAGGTTGAACGCCGCGTCCATCGCCGCTTCGCTGACCTCCGCCAGCGCCCCGGTCTTGACGTCCGGATGGAGTCCGTACGGCGTTCGTCGTGCCAGGTCCTCGTCGAGCGTCAGCCTACGGTCGTCCGTCATGCGCCCAGTCTCCCATCCGCGGCGGCTCGGCGTCCGGGTCATCGCCCCGCGTAGTACCGCCCCAGGAACTGCTCCTTGTACGCCACGTACTCGTCGGGTCCGGCCGCCATGGCCGCGCGCACCTCGTCGACGAGCCGCACCACAAAGGCGAGGTTGTGCAGGGTCAGCAGAGTCGAGCCGAGGAACTCCTTGGCCTTGAACAGGTGGTGCAGGTACGCGCGGCTGTACTCGCGGGAGACCTCGGACGGCCCCTCGGGGTCGAGCGGCGTGTGGTCGTGCCGGAACTGCGCGCGGGTGATGTTGACCCGCCCGTCGAGCGTGTAGATCCCGCCGTGGCGCGCGAGCCGGGTGGGCGCGACGCAGTCGAACGTGTCGGCGCCGTTCTCCACGGCGGTGAAGATGTCGTCGGGCTCGCTGATGCCCAGCAGGTGCCGCGGCCGGTCCTCGGGCAGCTCCTCGGTGCACCAGCCCACGATCGTGCCGAGGTTCTCCTTCTCCAGCGCGCCGCCGATGCCGTAGCCGCCGAACCCGCGCCGCCCCTGGTCCTCGGCGCGCTCGCTCATCTCCACGAGCCCGCGCACGGCCTGGCGCCGCAGGTCCTCGAACTGCGCGCCCTGGACCACTCCCCACAGCGACTGCCCCGGCCGGTGCGTCCGCTCGGTGGACAGCCGCTCGTGCTCGTCGAGGCAGCGCTGCGCCCAGCGACGGGTCCGCTCCACCGAGTTCTCCTGATACCCGCGGGTGTTCATCAGGGTGGTGAGTTCGTCAAAGGCGAAGATGATGTCGGCCCCCAGCGAGTGCTGGATCCGCATGGACACCTCGGGCGAGAAGCGGTGCCGCGACCCGTCGAGGTGGGAGGTGAAGGTGACGCCGTCCTCGTCGACCTTCGCGAGGCGTCCCTGCCCCTTGTTGGTCGCCGAGTCGTCGGGGGCGGCCTTGGTGCCCGCGCTCATCTCGATGACCTTCTTGAACCCGACGCCCAGGCTCATCACCTGGAACCCGCCGGAGTCGGTGTAGGTGGGCCCGTCCCAGCGCATGAACTCAGCCAAACCGCCGGCGGCGTCGACGATCTCGTGCCCGGGCTGCAGGTACAGGTGGTAGGCGTTGGCCAGCACCGCCTGCGCGCCGGTCGAGCGGACCTGCTCGGGCGTGAGCGTCTTGACCGTCGCCTTGGTGCCGACCGGGATGAACGCCGGGGTGGCGATGTCGCCGTGGGGCGTGTGGATGACGCCGGTGCGTCCGCCGGCGGTGCCGTCGAGAACCATCCGCTCCCCCACGTCGAAGGTGGTGGGGCGGGTGTCGGGTGCGGCGCTGTCGGGCATCACTCCATCGTGGCATGTCGGTCCGTGATCGTGGACGTGACCCTAAGATGGACCTGTGCGTCGGCCGGGGGGACGTGGGTGTCGGCGCCGGGGGGCGCGACGCGCGCGTCGATGAGTACGACGACGAGGTGTGCCATGACCGCAACGGGAGGACGACGGCTCTCCAAGCAGGAACGCCGTTCGCAACTGGTCGTGTTGGGGATCCGACTGCTGGAGACGGTGCCTTTCCATGCCCTGTCCCTGGACGACGTGGCGGAGCGGGCCGGTGTGTCCCGCAGCCTGCTGTTCCATTACTTCCCCACCAAGCTGGACTACCTCACTGCTGTCGTCCGGGCGGCGGCCGACCACGTGCTTTCGCTGACGGAGGTCCCGGAGGGCACCAGCGCGGAGGACTGCACCCGCGCGATCGTCACGGCGCTGGTCCGTTACATCCAGCGTCGGCGCGACAACTACGTGGCGGTCCTGCGTTCGGGCCGGGCGGTGGACCCCGCGTTGGAGCAGGTCGTCGACGGCATGCACCGCACGATCAGTCTGCGGATCCTCGACAGCATCGGGGTGGACGGGGCGGGCCCGATGGCGCTGGTGCTCACGCGCGCCTGGCTCGCGGGGGTCGAGGAGCTCGCGCTGCTGGGCGAGGAGTCCGGACTCCCGCAGGCGGCGGTCATCGATTCGGCGCTGTCGACACTCAACGCGGTCGTGTCGCTCCCCGACTTCGTCGACGACGTCACTTGCACCGGCACCGCCACAGGCCCCGGCACTGGCGCCAACCCCGCCTGACCCCGCCCGCCGCCCCGGCACACTCACCCCGCACCCGCACCCGCACCCTCCCGCGACCGCCCCCTTCCCAGCCGCCTCCTTCGCAGCCGCCCGTCGCCATGGCGTCTCGCGCGTACCGCGGGGCAGGCCAGACGCCATGGCGAGGAGCGGGAGCAGTCGACGCGGACAGGCACAGGGGCGAGACGCCAGGGCCGGGAGCGGCTGCACGGGTACGGCCGGGGGGCGGCGCGGGTTCGCCCGCATCGACGACGCCTATCGAACGGAGCGCCGCCTATCCGACTACGCGCCACCTATAGGGTCCGGTAGGCGGCGCGTAGCCGAATAGGTGGCGCTCGCTCTGGAGGGTCGGGCGGCCAGGCGCGGGAGCGGACGCTCGTTGACGCCCGCGCCCATGTCGAGGATCGAGCGCTGACCGCTGCTAAGGCGCCCGGCGTCCGGCGGCGAGCACA
>NZ_BCSL01000069.1:0-9175 GCF_001570845.1 Dietzia papillomatosis NBRC 105045
AAGCCGCGGTCGGGGAAGTCGAGCCCCAGCAGTGCGTTCTCGACCACCTCGGCCATCGCCGGGTGGATCCAGTACTGACGCCGCGCGAGATCGGGCACGGTGATCTCGAACTCCATCGCCTGGATGAGGATCTGGATGAGCGACGGCGCGTGGGCACCCATGATGTGGGCGCCGAGCAGAAGACCGGTCGCCCGGTCGGCGATCAGCTTGCAGCAACCGACCGAGTCCTCCATCGCCCAGCCGTACGCCACGTCGCCGTAGTCCTGGGTCTTGACGGTCACGTCGTACCCCGCGGCCCGCGCCTCCGACTCGGTGAGGCCGACCGACGCGATCTGCGGCCACGTGAAGACCGCGTACGGGACGTTGCTGTGGTGGAACGGGTGCAGATCGTCTGGGTGGCGCAGGTTGTGCCCGAGCACGCGCTGTTCGTGGTTGGCGACGTGCTTGAGCTGGAATGGCGAGCTCACGTCGCCCAGCGCCCACACCCCGTCGGCGGTCGTGCGGCCGTACTCGTCCACCCGGACCCGGTCGCCGTCCATCTCCACCCCCGCGGACTCGAGCCCGAGCAGATCGCCGTTCGGCGTGCGCCCGGTCGCCACGAGGAGCGCGTCGCCCGAGCAGCTCGAGCCGTCCTCGAAGGTGATCTCCACGCCCCGGCGGTCCTCACCGGTCGCGGTCATGCTGGTGATCTGCCGACCGAGTCGCACGTCCCAACGACGCCCGGCCGCCGCGGTGAACCGCTCCGCGAGCTCGCGGTCGAGATGCTTGAGCAGCACGTCGGACCGGCCGATGACGGTGACCTCCACACCCAGGGAGGAGAAGATGTGCGCGAACTCGCAGGCGATGAAGCCGGATCCCTGGATGACGATCGACTTCGGCAGCTCCGGGATACGCATCACGTCGTCGCTGGTGTGGTAGGCCACTCCTGCCTCGGTGACGATGTCGGGGACCGACGGACGGCCGCCGGCGGCGATGACGACGGAGTCGGCGGTGATGATCTCCCCGGTGCCGGTGTCAATGGTGCGCGGCCCGACGAACCGCGCGTGCCCGTCGTACACCGTGACGTTGTCGCAGCGGTTACGCCGGTAGTCCTCGCCGCTGTTGGCGATGGGGTCGATCCGGCGTTCGAAGACCCTCGAGACGATGTCCGGCCACCGGACGCCGTCGAGCGTCGAGTCGATCCCGTAGGTGGACGAATGGGTGACCGAGGTGGCCGTGTCCGCCGCGTAGACGAACATCTTGGTGGGGATGCACCCGACGTTGAGGCAGGTGCCGCCGAACGTCCCCTTCTCGCAGATCGCGACGGACTTGTCGGCGAACGACTCGTCGACCAGCGAGTTGCCGCTGCCCGTGCCGATGACGACGAGATCGAAGTGGCGCGAGGGGGTCTGTGTCATTGCGGTCAGGACTCCTTGGGGCGTGCGGACAGGGTCTGGTCGAGCCAACGCCCGAGATGATCGAAGACCACCTCGAGCACGTCGGCGCGGGAGAGGAAGACATCGTGGCGGGCGCGGTCGACGGCGACGTCCGTGACGTCCGCGGAGACGCGGTCGGCGAACCGTTGCATCGACCGGACGTCGAGGATGAGATCCGTGTCGACGTCGATCTCACCGCCGCGAGGCCTCATCCCCACCGACGACGCGGTCGAACGCAACAGCAGAACCGGCAACGGCAGATCGACGCCCGCCTGCAGGCGGCGCTGGGCGCGGCGTACCGCGGCGAGCCATCCGGCGCGAACACCGACTCCTCCGGGGGGTTTGAGGGTGGTATCGAAGTGGAAGTCACCGTCGTGATCGACGTGGGTGCTGATCACGTACCGGTCCGACGTGGGCAACGGGAGCCGGTAGAACGGGCGGACCGAGCCCAATGTCCGGATCACCGGATCGAGCACCGCCCGGGCGCGTTCCGGCACGTCGAGCTGGAACCAGGGGGAGTTCAGCACCACACCGACGACGGGCGCAAGCGCGGAGCGGTCGCGACGCCGCGCCAGCCACAGGGGGACCACCAGGCCACCCGTGGAGTGCGCGAACACGAACACGGGCACGCCCGGGTGCTCGGCGACGATCACCTCGAGCGCCTGATCCAGCTCGTCGTCGTACCTCTCCAGGTCCGTCGTGAAATGGGGCGTCACACCCTCCCGCCTCGACCGGCCACACTTGCGCAGATCGATGCCGTACGTCGCCGTTCCCCGCGCGGCGAGGAACTCGGCCAGGTGCGTGTGGAAGAAGTAGTCGGACAGTCCGTGGACCACGAGCGCCACGGCGTCCGGCCGGGCCGGCGCGTCCTCGTGCCGCACCAGGGTCGCCGAGATCGGCCCCTCGCCGTCCGGATCGGTCCCGAGCGGGAGCTCGCGCCGGCGATAGGACGGGCCCAGCAGATCGGGGATCCATCGCGGGTCATGTCCGTGGGCGGCGGGATCGGGGGAGTGCGGCGACACGACGACCATCCTAGTCCGGTGTGCCGCGGCGCCGTCCCCGTGAGTAGGCTTGTAGCCCTGTGGGCGCGGGCCCCAGAGGGACAGCCCCGCGTCGACGCGAGATTCGGGTCCACGACCAATGAGCGAGGGTAGCCGGTGACTTCAGACCAGGTGGCAAAGCACGGAACGACGGATGTGGCGCTCATCGGCGCGGGCATCATGAGCGCGACCCTGGGGGCGTTGCTGCGTCGGCTCCAGCCGGACTGGGACATCCAGGTATTCGAGCGGCTCGAGGGCCCCGCAATGGAGTCCTCCGACGCGTGGAACAACGCCGGCACCGGCCACTCCGCCCTGTGCGAGCTCAACTACTCGCCCAAGACCGCCGACGGCGACGTGGACATCACCAAGGCCGTGGGCGTCAACGAGAAATTCCAGGTCTCCCGCCAGTTCTGGTCCTACGCGGTGGAGAACACCATCCTCGGCGACCCGACGGAGTGGATCCGTCCCGTGCCGCACATGAGCTTCGTCACCGGCAAGGAGGGCCAGGACTACCTGCAGAAGCGGTACGACAAGCTCGCCGGGCACCCGCTGTTCCCGGGAATGGAGCACACCACTGACTTCTCCGAGCTGGAGCGGCTGGTCCCCCTCATGGCGAAGGGCCGCTCGCCCGAGCAGCCGTTCGCGCTGAGCCACTTCTCCAACGGCACCGACGTCAACTTCGGCGCCCTCACCCGTCAGTTCGTCAAGTACCTCACCCGCACCGGCACCGAGGTGCACTACCAGAACCAGGTCAAGGACCTCGAGCGCAACACCGACGGCACGTGGCGCCTCACGGTGACCAACCGCCACACGGGTGACGAGCGCACCGTCGACGCCAAGTTCGTGTTCGTCGGCGCGGGCGGCGGCGCACTGCACCTGCTGCAGAAGTCGGGCATCCCCGAGATCAAGGGCATCGGCGGTTTCCCCGTCGGCGGTCAGTGGCTGCGCTGCACCAACTCCGAGCTCGTAGACCAGCACCAGGCCAAGGTCTACAGCCAGGCCTCCGTCGGCGCGCCCCCGATGTCCGTTCCGCACCTGGACACCCGCGTCATCGACGGCAAGAAGGGCCTGCTGTTCGGTCCCTTCGCCGGCTGGACCCCCAAGTTCCTCAAGATGGGCAGCTTCCTCGACCTGCCGTCGAGCATCCGGCTCGGCAACCTCCTGCCCATGGCAAACATCGGTCTCACCGAGATGAGTCTGGTCAAGTACCTCATCACCGAGCTGGCCAAGAACCACGGCGCACGCGTCGAGTCCCTGCGCGACTTCGTCCCGTCCGCGCAGGAGGGCGACTGGGAGAAGGTCGTCGCCGGCCAGCGGGTGCAGGTGATCAAGCCCAACGGTCGCGGCGGCACCCTCGAGTTCGGCACCGCCGTGGTCAACGCCGCGGACGGGTCCATCGCCGGCCTGCTCGGCGCGTCGCCCGGCGCCTCCACCGCTGTCGACGCCATGGTCGACGTGCTCCAGCGCTGTTTCCCGAGCCGGTTCGCCGAGTGGAAGCCCGCGCTCGAGGAGATGATCCCGTCGCTGGGTCGCAAGCTCGCCGAGGAGCCGGCGCTGTTCACCGAGCAGTTCGAGCGGTCCACCCGGACGCTCAAGCTCGACCAGAAGGTCTGATCGACCGGCGCCGTCGCGCCGCCGTCCCGACGCCCTCATCCCCCGGCCGCCTCCTCGGCGAGGCCGGGGGATGAGTCGTCTCACACGGCCCGGGTCGACGACCGGGACGCCGCCGACGGCGGATAGGATCGGGGCATGATCCGGCCCGTGAACCCGTACCCCGTCGGCCTGGACCTCGAGGGCCGTCGCGTCGTGGTGATCGGCGGCGGATCCGTGGCGCAACGCCGCGTCCCCGTGCTACTCGAGGCCGGCGCGGTCGTCCACCTCATCAGCCCGGAGGTCACGCCCACTCTCCAGGGGCTCATCGACGCGGGCCGTGTCTGGTGGGAACCCCGCGAGTACCGGACGGGGGATCTCGAAGGCGCGTGGTACGCGGTGGCCGCGACCAGGAACTCCCTGGTGAACGCCCGCGTCGCCGCAGAGGCGGAGCAGTACCGTACCTTCTGCGTCCGCTCCGACGCCGTCACGTCCGGCACGGCCGTGACCCCCGCCGTCGTCCGGCGGGGCCAGATGCTCGTGTCGGTCCTCACCGGTGACCGCGACCGGACCGCCGAGGCGCGCGACGTCGTCGCGAAGGCCCTCGACGAGGCCGGTGCCGAGGCCCCGGAGGTCGACGAATCCCTGCGCGGGACCGTCGCCCTCGTCGGAGGGGGGCCGGGGGCGGACGACCTCATGACGGTCCGTGGGCGCCGACTGCTCGCCCGCGCCGACGTGGTGGTCGCCGACCGGCTGGCCCCGCAGCGTCCGCTCGCCGAACTACGCGCGGACGTCGAGATCGTCGACGCAGCGAAGATCCCGTACGGCCGCGCGATGGCCCAGGAGGCGATCAACGAGGTACTCGTGAACCGGGCGCGGGCCGGGAAGTTCGTGGTGCGGCTCAAGGGCGGCGACCCCTTCCTCTACGGACGTGGCTTCGAGGAGGCCCAGGCCTGCGCGGAGGCCGGGATCCCGTGCACGGTCGTGCCGGGCGTGTCCAGCGCGCTCGCCGTACCCGCCCTCGCGGGCATCCCCGTCACGAACCGCGGGATGACCCACGAGCTGACCGTCGTCTCCGGACACCTTCCGCCCGGGCACCCGGGTTCGCTCATCGACTGGGAGGCGCTCGCCCGGATGCGTGGCACGCTCGTCGTGCTGATGGGCGTCAAGAACTCGCCGGCGATCGCCGGGTCGCTCATGGCCGGCGGCCGGTCGCCCGAGACCCCGGCCGCGGTGGTCGTCGACGGCAGCCTCGAGGGCCAGTCGACATACCGTTGCACCCTCGGCACCCTGGCCGCGACCCTCTCCGAGCACGAGGTGCGGCCGCCGGCCATCGTCGTGATCGGCGACGTCGCCGGCCTCCCACAGGTGCTCGCCGCCGACTGACGCACCCGGTCGCGCCCGCGGCGCCGCGGTTCCGCGCCGACCTCCGGCATGATGGCGTCGTGGGCACACCCAAGAAGATCGGCTTCCTGTCCTTCGGACACTGGATGGACCATCCGGACTCCGCGGTCCGGTCCGCCTCCGACGCGTTGCTCCAGAGCGTCGAGCTCGCGGAGGCGGCGGAGGAGCTCGGCGCGGACGGCGCGTACTTCCGGGTCCACCACTTCGCCCGCCAGCTCGGGACCCCCGCCCCGTTGCTCGCGGCCGTCGGCGCCCGGACCCGTCGGATCGAGATCGGTACCGGCGTGGTGGACATGCGCTACGCCAACCCTCTCGGATTCGCCGAGGACATCGCCGCTGCCGATCTCCTCGCCGGCGGGCGCGTCCAGCTCGGGGTCTCCCGTGGATCGCCTGAGCAGGTGATCGACGGCTGGCGCTATTTCGGTTTCCGGCCCGGGGAGGGGGAGACGGACGCGGACATGGCCCGCCGCCACACGGAGGTCTTCCTCCGGGCGGTCGAGGGCGCGGCGTTCGCCGAACCCAATCCGCGTCCGATGTTCCCCAATCCGCCGGGTCTCCTGCGCATCGAGCCCCACTCCGAGGGCCTGCGGAAACGCATCTGGTGGGGCGCCGCCTCCGACGCTACCGCCCGGTGGGCCGCCTCGACGGGGATGCACCTCATGTCCTCCACCCTGAAGGCGGACGAGTCCGGAGAGCCGCTGCACGTCCAGCAGCGCCGGCAGATCGAGGCGTTCCGGGAGGAGTGGGCGCGCCACGACCACGGTTTCGCGCCGAGGGTCTCGGTGTCCCGGTCGATCGTCGCCATCACCTCCGACGCCGACCGGCGTTACTTCCTGGGCGGCGGGCAACGCGGAGATCAGTTCGGGGACATCGAACCGGGCCTGCGTGCGGTCTTCGGCCGCTCGTACGCGGCCGAGCCCGAGGAGCTGATCGAACAGCTCCGGGCCGACGAGGCGATCAGGGCGGCCGACACCCTGCTCGTGACCGTCCCGACCCAGCTCGGCGTCGACTACAACGCCCACCTGCTCGAGTCGATCCTCACCCATGTCGCGCCGGAGCTGGGCTGGCGCTGATCCCCGCCGGGTGACGGTGCCCCGCCCGGAGAGGCCTGCCTGGGGGGCCTGCCCGGGGAGGCCCGCCCGGGGGCGATGCACCGTGCGGGGTCGTCGGCTCAGGGGGCGGTGACCATCGTGACGACCGAGTCGGACTCGTGCTCGACCGTGTGGCCGGCACGACGTGCCACCCGGAGCAGCGAGGCGACGTCGTCCATCTCCGCCCGCGACGTCGCGAGGGTCCGCGCGAGCAGCCCCTTGTGGAACTTGGAGAAATGGGAGACCACCTTGCGGGTGCCGTCCGGATACTCCGTGACCACGTCGACCGTCACCGCGCCCGGGACCGGACCGAGCTGGTGGTAACCGCCCGAACGGAGGTCCACGACGAGGTCGTCGGCCCACGCCGAGGTGGCGGCGGTGAGCGACGGCTTCCACACCGAGCGAAGCGTCCCCAGCCCGGGCAGTTTCGTCGCCGCGGAGAGCCGGTAGTGGGGGATCGGGTCGGAGGCGCCGACGAGGCCGAAGAGCGCGGAGCCGATCCACAGGCGTGCCTCGGCCCGTGATCGCGCCGCGCCGCTCAGCGACGGCTGGTCGAGCGCGTCGTAGAGGACGCCCGTGTACCGGCTCAACGCCGGGGCGGTGGGGGACGACCACAACTGCGCGTTCAGCTCGACCTCGCCCGAGAGTCGCTCGCTCAACCCCAGAGCGGCGCGCGCGGCCTCCGGGTCACCGGTGCACAGGGAGACCAGCGACTCGACGACCATCTTCCGTGTGTCGCCGAGAGACGGTAGCGAGAGCGCCGTGAGATCGAGCGGGGCACCGGAGCCGCCGATGGACTTCGTCTCGGAAGGCGAGAGGAGGATACGCACCCGGCAGAGGCTACCGTCGGGCCGGTCCGGCACCCCCGGCGGCTACTCTGGATCACCGTGATCACGCGCCTGTCCCACCTGTTCCTCCGCACCCTCCGCGACGACCCGTCGGACGCCGAGGTCCTCAGCCACAAGCTGCTCGTCCGCGCCGGCTACATCCGCCGCGTCGCGCCCGGTGTGTACTCCTGGCTCCCGCTGGGGCTGCGCACGCTCAGGCGGGTCGAGCAGGTGGTCCGCGAGGAGATGGACGCCTTCGGCGCCCAGGAGATCAGCCTGCCCGCGCTCCTGCCCCGCGAGCCGTACGAGACCACCGGCCGGTGGACCGAATACGGTCCGGCCCTGTTCCGCCTCAAGGACCGCAAGGGCAACGACATGATGCTCGGGCCCACCCACGAGGAGCTCTTCACGCTCACGGTGCAGGGCGAGTACTCGTCGTACAAGGACCTGCCGGTCACCCTGTACCAGATCCAGACCAAATACCGCGACGAGGAGCGGCCCCGCGCCGGAATCCTGCGCGGCCGCGAGTTCGTGATGAAGGACTCCTACTCCTTCGATGTCGACGACGCCGGGCTCGAGCGCTCGTACCGGGCGCATCGTGACGCGTACCAGCGGATCTTCGACCGACTGGGCATCGAGTACGTCATCTGTGCGGCCACGTCCGGCGCGATGGGCGGATCGGCGTCGGAGGAGTTCCTCGCGGTGTCGGCCGCCGGAGAGGACACGTTCGTGCGATCGACGGACGGAGCGTACGCGGCCAACGTCGAGGCCGTCGTCACCCCCGCGCCCCCCGCACGTCCGCTGGAGGGCCTGCCCGAGGCGACCGTCCACGACACGCCCGACACCCCGACCATCGACTCGCTGGTCGCGTGGGCGAACTCCGCCGGTCTCGGCCGAGAGATCGGCGCCGCCGACACGCTGAAGAATGTGATGCTCAAGGTGCGCCGCCCCGGCGAGGAGTGGGAGCTCCTGGCGGTGGGCCTGCCCGGCGACCGTGAGGTGGACATGAAGCGGGTCGAGGCCGCCCTCGAGCCCGCCGAGGTCGCGATCCTGGAGGAAGCCGACTTCGCCGCCAACCCCTTCCTCGTCAAGGGGTACATCGGCCCCCGGGCGCTCCGGGACAACGAGGTCCGGTACCTGGTCGATCCCCGGGTGGTCGAGGGCACCGCATGGATCACCGGCGCCGACGAGCCGGGCCGCCACGTCGTGGACCTGGTGTGCGGGCGCGATTTCACGCCCGACGGGACGATCGAGGTCGCCGAGGTCCGCGAGGGCGATCCGGCACCCGACGGTCACGGCACCCTGACGCTCGCCCGGGGTATCGAGATCGGCCACATCTTCCAGCTCGGCCGCAAGTACACCGATGCCTTCGGGTTCGACGTGCTGGGGGAGAACGGAAAGCCCGCACGCGTCACGATGGGCTCGTACGGGATCGGCGTCTCGCGCCTGGTCGCCGTCCTCGCCGAGCAGTTCGCCGACGACAAGGGCCTCGTCTGGCCCGCGGAGGCCGCGCCGGCCGACGTGCACGTGGTGATCGCCAACAAGGACCAGGCCGCGATCGACGGGGCGGCGACCCTCGTGGAGGCGTTCGACCGGGCGCGACTCGAGGTCCTCTTCGACGATCGCAAGGCCTCACCGGGCGTGAAGTTCAAGGACGCCGAACTCATCGGCGTGCCCTGGGTCGTCGTGGTGGGTCGCGGCTGGTCCGAGGGGACGGTCGAGCTCCGCCACCGCGCCACCGGCGACGTCACCCAGGTGGCGGTCGACGGTGCCGCGGAGGAGATCATCCGGCTCATCGGCGCCGGGCA
>NZ_BCSL01000070.1:0-9141 GCF_001570845.1 Dietzia papillomatosis NBRC 105045
AGCTGACCAGCTGCAGCGTCTGGCTGACGCCGGAACTCATCCCTCACGCAGGTCCGACCACCAGTCGGGTGGCACGGCGGGATCGCCTTCAACGGTCGAAGGCTGACGGAGCATGGACCCGCGCAATAGAGGGGATCTCGAACGGTTAACGGCCCGCTACCGAAGCCTGCCTGGTCGAGAGCGGGTGGCGTTCGTGGACGAGGCGTACCGACTCCCCAACGATTGTCGCCCAGGCGAAAAGCCCTTCTACGCCCTGGCCGCGGTGCTGCTGACGATCGACGATCACGTGGATATCCGCGCGGACCTGCATCGCATCGTCGGCGGCAACTGGTGGCATACCGTCGACGCACAGCAGACCCAAGACGGACTCCCGAAGATCGAAGAGCTGACGGACTACCTCGCTGACTATCGCGACCCGTGCGTCCTGGCCGTCTGCCATACCCCAGGTCCGGACGACCAGGCCATCGGTATGCGTGCGGTGAGCCTGTCCGCTCTACTCGCCGCACTAGACTCCCAGGCTCCACGCCCAGGCGCCGGCGAGGGCCACCAACGCGTCGTCCCCGCGCAGGCCAAGATGATCGTCCTAGAGCGACAGAACAGACATCAAGACACCGACCGCGACTTGCACACCATTAGGCAGGCGCGCCAGAGCGGCGCTATCAGCCGACACTTTCCAGTGATGCATGTGTCCCCATCGATCGAGAACCTGCTCTGGCTACCCGACCTGGTCAGTCACACTTATCGTAGGTACATCACCCACGACGAAGATCTCGTCACTCGCCTCGACGGGCAAACGGTGACGCTTGAACTGCCCGCAAATAAGAGCGACCCCCTGGGTGCCGCAGCATATGTCCAGGGGGTAAGCCGACTGTTCCAGTAGGAAGGGTCGGTCTCTGCTCGCCTTTATGATCCCGCACCTCTGCCACGAATGCAACCATGCGGGCCCCAGGCGTCTGCCGTGGCCGTCCTCAGCGCATGGCCCCGGCCTAGTGGGCATGGCACGGACCGCGACCGATCTCCGTTCCGCCAGCGTCGCGCGAGACCCTGATGCGCGCACTTCTTTTGCACTGCACCTCTGCGCCACAGCTGCATGGGCCACCAGTGGAGTGCGAGCTGCCGAGTCCCAGGCACGGGACACACGGGGCAGTTGTCGCGGTAGGGGATCGTCAAACGCGACAACAGCTGCGTGGGCCCTCCCGCCGAGGCCGGGCGGACTTGACCTTCCAGTCAACTTGAAGGTTTACCTTTGGGGCTGCCCTGCAGCTGCTGTTTGATGGAGGCCCATCGATGACCTGGATCGAGCGCTTGCAAAGCGTGTTTGTCGCCGCGGCCGCTCTGGCCGGGTTGGGGGTCGGTCTTGCGACTCCGCTCGGTGCCAGCGGCGAGTACGTAGTAATTCCGGCTCTGCTGGTGATGCTTATCGCTGTGTTCGTCCAGCTCGACGCCTCGAACTTGAAGGACGTGGGCAACGCCAAGGCGCTGGTCGCTGTCAGCTTGGTGTTGAACTACGTCTTCACGCCGCTTCTCGCTTGGGGCCTGGGTATTGGCTTGCTCGGTGAGCAGCCCGATCTTCGAATCGGGTTGTTGCTGTTGCTCGTCACCCCGTGTACCGATTGGTATCTCGTCTTCACCGCGATGGCGCGTGGCCATGCAGGAATCGCTACGGCGCTGCTTCCCGTCAATCTCGTGTTACAGCTGCTTTTGTTGCCGGTCTACGTGATGTTGCTCGGTGGTGAGGCTGCGATGGTCGACGCTGGCACCCTGCTGGAGGCAGTAGGGCTGATTCTCCTCACCCCACTGGGAGTGGCGTTCATACTGCGCTGGGTCAGCGCGGGATTCAAGGGCCGGCGATGGCGGGAACAGCACCTGATGAGGTGGGCGAACCGGGTGGTCACGCCGCTGCTGTGCCTAGCGGTCTTCGCGATGTTCGCCTGGCAAGCACCCGTGGTCGCCGAGAACGGCACCGAAATGCTGCTGCTACTACCTCCGCTACTCCTGTTCTTCGTCATCCTCCCGCTGACCGCCACCGGGGCAGCTCGACTGCTGCACCTACCTGGTCCACAGCGGGTCACTCTGACAATGGTGACCACGGCCAGGAATTCGCCCATCGCTCTGGGTATCGCGGTGGCGGCTTTCCCTGATCGGCCGCTGATTGCTGTCGCTCTGGTGGTGGGACCGTTGATCGAGTTGCCGATCCTCGCAGTACTCAGTCAAATCATCCGCCACCGGGACAAGGGCGCCCTCGATGAACAGGCTGCCGTCTCCATCGCCGACCGGTAACCTTGAAGACCCGCTAGGAGAACGAGCGCATGCGTATTTCTGAAGTGGCCAGGCGCAGCGGAGTGCCGGCCACCACGCTGCGGTACTACGAAAAGCTCAGCCTGATCAGCTCGACCCGGGCCAGCAATGGCTACCGCCAGTACGGGCCAGAGGTTCTCGAGCGTCTGTCGTTCATCCACGGGGCGAAGCAGATGGACTTGGAACTCGACCAGATCAAATGGCTGCTCCAGGTCACCGCAACGGGGACCTGCACCAATACTCGAGATGCCCTGCACCCACTGCTCACCGATCGGCTACGCGAGGTCGACGACACCATTCAAAGGCTGGAAGAGCTCCGGTCAGTGCTGGACCGGTCACTCGATCACGTTGCAACATGCCCCGACAGCACCAGGCCCTGCCGGTCCGAGTGCGCCTTCAGCGCTCTCGTATGACCCCTGGTGGTCGACCCAAGCAGAGCTACGGGGGCTCCACGACACCGCCGGACTGCCAGAACCGGTCTGCGACGCATCGGCGCTGCACAACTAATCTGCGCACGAGCCAGCATCGTTCCTGATCAGCTCGCCCTTCTCGGCCCTCATGCACCCCGGTGCGCTATGACTGATGCCACCACATCCCCACTGATCGCCATACTGAGCTATCATCGTCATATGACGATTGATAGCGTATCGGGTGACCCGGTCGACGAGTCCCTCCAGTTGGAGGATCGCAGCGTGTATGCGGCGCTGTTTCATGCTTTGGCAGAGCCGACGCGGTTGGCGATTCTCGAGCACCTCGGTAGCGGCGAGCACCGGGTGCGGGATGTGGTTGACCACATGCACCTGGCGCAGTCCACGGTGAGCAAGCATCTGGCCTGTCTTCGGGACTGCGGGCTGGTGACTGTGCGGATCGAAGGCAGGGCCTCCTGGTTCTCGCTGGCGGACCCAACTCGGTTGGAAGCCCTGATCGAGTCTGCAGCGGCGCTCCTGAGCGCATCGGGGACCACGCTTTCGCTGCGCGAGCACCGCGATCTCCATGATCGCGATGCGGCTCAGTGGACCGAGACTGTCATGCGAGTGCCCCAATTGTCGCAGCCATCCACCAGTCGAGGAAAGGTCTGAAACCACTATGAGTGCTGGACACAGTCACGGACCGAGTTCGGAGGAAGCCGCGTCGGCACCGGACTTCCGTAGAAAGCTCGGCATTGCCTTCGCGCTGGTCTTCTCCATCGTCGTTGCTCAGGGTGTCGGCGCCTGGATCACCGGCAGCCTGGCGCTGCTCGTTGATGTCGTCCACTCATTGACTGATTCCATCGGGCTGCTCGTCGCGCTGGTCGCGGCGGTACTGATGGTTCGTCCCTCAAACAAGCGGCGAACCTGGGGTTTTCGCCGCATCGAGGTCTTGGCGGCCCTCGGCCAGGCACTGCTCCTGGCCGGCGTCAGCGTCTACGCCCTTGTCGAAGCAGTCCAGCGCTGGAGCAACCCTCCAGAAGTCGCGGGTGCAGAGTTGCTGATTTTCGGCGTCGTCGCGTTGGCTCTCAATATCGCTGCCGCACTCGTGCTCGCGTCCAGCCGCGGCGCGAACTTCAACATGCGCGCCGCGTTCCTGGAAGTCCTCATGGACGCGCTGGGAACGCTGGCGGTCATCGTCTCAGCCGTGCTCATCATGACCACCGGGTTTCAGCGTGCCGACACCATCGCCGCTGTCGCTATAGCGCTCATGATCATTCCCCGGGCTTTCCTTCTGGTTCGAGAAACTACCCACGTCCTCATGGAGTTCACCCCGGCTGGCCTCGACCTCGACCGGGTCCGAGCGCACATCCTTGCGATCGACCACGTGCGGGAGGTCCACGACCTCCACGCCTCGACTGTCGCCACCGGTCTTCCCACACTGTCTGCCCATGTCGTTCTTGACGATGAGTGCTTCGAGGACGGTCATGCCCCGGAGATCCTCGATACCGTGCGGCACTGTGTGGCCGAGCATTTCCACATCGAGCACACCACCTTCCAGCTTGAGACCCAGCACCACCGAGATCACGAACCCCCGGTCGCGCGGCACCCCTGAAGTACGGGAGATAGGGAACCGAACACGGGTATATGCGCCGACGTCTTGAAGATGCATGATCTAACTCAGTGGAGCCCGCCCGGCCGGCTTCGCCTTGGTGGATGAAGACCTGGTCGGCGCTTGCCCGAGTTCGGTGATCACCGAGCCGGTCAGTATGGTCAGCCACGGTGGGGGTCCTCGAAGGGAAGATGTTGGCATGGCGAGACTGTCCATAAGGCCTAGAGCAGTGCGCGGTCGCCGAAACCGCACTTCCTGCAAGTCCATCGGAACAGTAGCCGCAGCCATAGTCGGCATGCTGACGCTGACAAGCTGCGCGACCGGAGCTGGCGCTGTCGCTACCGGCGAGACGTTCGACTTCGTCAGCCCGAATGGCCAGTTGGAGATTTTCTACGACCCTCCGGAGGAGCGTAGGAAGATCGCGCCGATGTCTGGGCCGAACCTGCTCGACCCCGAGATGACCGTGGCCGTCGGTGATTATCCCGGCGATGTGGTGCTGATCAACCTGTGGGGCCAATGGTGTGGGCCGTGCCGAGCGGAGATCGACGATCTACAACGCTTGCAGGACAAGTACGAATCCCGAGGGTTCACCAATGTCGGCGTCAATTTGCGTGACCCGAATCGCGACAAACCCGTTGACTTCGTCAAGGACAACGGGGTCACCTATCCCTCGATCTGGGACCCGTCCCAGGCTGCGGTCGCGGCACTGGACGGTTTTCCCACGTCGGTGGTGCCGGCGACACTGATCCTCGATAAGCAACATCGGGTGGCTGCGGTGTTTCTAGCGGAGATCACTGATTATCAGTTGGAGCCGCTCATCGAGAGGCTGCTCGCGGAGCCGGTCGGGAGCGACGCTTGATGAGCACGGTGTTGCTCGCGCAGTCCATTGGTGAGGCCTTTCAGCAGACAGCGGCTTCCGGCCCACTTCTGCTCGCGCTAGGTGCGTGCATGCTCGCGGGGCTCGTGTCGTTCGCCTCGCCGTGCGTGGTTCCGCTCGTGCCCGGCTACCTGGCCTATCTCGCAAGCATTGTCGGTGCGGAGCGCCCGGCAGTCACAGTGCAGGCGGCAGAACAACGTCGCGCCGCATCGGGCACGCTCACGCTTGAGGAGAAGCGCTACCGATCGTCATCGCGCAAACGCGTGGTTCTGGCGGCTCTGCTGTTCGTGGCAGGGTTCACGGTGGTGTTCGTCCTGCTGTCGGCGATGGTGTTGGGGGCCGTGCAGTATCTCGCCCCCCAGCAGGAGCTACTGCAGCGGCTCGGCGGAGTAGTCACAATCCTCATGGGGCTGGTGTTCATCGGGGTCGTTCCCGTACTTCAGAGGGACACCCGCATGCAGCCCAAAGCTCTGTCGACCTGGGCGGGCGCACCGTTGCTCGGGGCCGTCTTCGCTCTGGGGTGGACCCCCTGTCTTGGTCCGACGCTGGCGGCGGCCTTGTCAGTGGCCGCTGGGACTGGAATCGACGCGGCTCGCGGAGTGCTCCTTATTGTGGCGTACTGCTTGGGGCTTGGACTGCCTTTCGTGGTAGTGGCGTTTGGGTCTACGAGGGCCATCCGCACCGTCGGATGGCTGCAACGACACACCCGGAAAATTCAGATCGCCGGCGGCGTCATGCTCATCATCGTCGGTTTGCTGCTGCTTAGTGGTCTTTGGACTCAGTTCGTGTACTGGCTTCGCGACTTCGCCATCTCCGACACCACGCTGCCGATCTGAGTTAGGAGTGTGCGCACGCAGATTGTCGTCCGGTCGCTGGCAGCCATCATCATCAATGGTCTGTGGGCTGCTCGTATCGGAGCTACCGCTCCCCGAACCGTCGCTGGCACACTGGCTCCGTCATTGCCGCCCACCATTGCTGTCCGTACCTGACCGTGCCTCTGCGTTACCAGAAGTCGGTCGCGAGCCGTCGGCACGCCTCCGGGAATGCTCAGAATTCCGTGCGAGACGGTGTCCGGTCGTCTGGTTGCACAGCCTCTAAAAGTAGGGAAGTCACTTGAGTAAGAACCTGGCATTGTCCTTGGCCCTGATCGGTGTTGTCGGGCTCATCCTGGCCGGCATGCTGGTCTGGAACAGTCAAGACGAGTCATCCCCTGAGGCGGTCGGGGACGAGCCGACCGCGCAATTGGTGCGTGAGGACAGCCCCCGATTGTCCGAGGGTGAGGAAGCAGTATTCGTCGAGTACCTCGATTTCGAATGTGAAGGGTGTTTGGCTCTGTACCCGGTGATCGAGGACCTACGGGACAAGTACGGGGATCGGGTTGAATTCGTGGTGCGTCACATGCCGTTGCACGATAACTCGGTCAATGCAGCACTGGCGGCGGAAGCTGCGGCCGAACAGGGTGAGTTCGAGGCCATGTATCAGCGACTGTTCGACTCCGTTGACCAGTGGGGCCACCAATCCACTTCCCAGGCGGAAACTTTCGTCGGTTACGCCGATGAACTGGGACTAGATGTCGACCGTTTCCGTGCCGATGTCAACGATCCGGCCACGTTGGCCAGCATCGAACAGAGCAGACAAGACGCTCAAGCCTTCGGAGTTACCGGCACGCCGACGCTGTTTCTGGACGGCCAACGCCTCGAGCCGACAAGCGTTGCCGATCTGGAAGCCAGCATCGAGGCAGCCCTGAATGACTGAAACCGCGGCAGGGTCCGAGGCTGACTTCGCACACGTCCAGGTGGGCGCCCGTCGGCTCGGTGCACTGCTGATCGGTGCAGGGCTCATCGGGCTCGCCGCAGCCATCGTGCTGCTGGTAGAGAAACTCGAACTACTGGTCAACCCTGACTACATACCCACCTGCGACGTCAGCCCGATTCTCTCGTGTGGCTCAGTCATGACCACACCCCAGGCTGAGGCCTTCGGCATCCCGAACCCGATTATCGGAATCGCAGGGTTCGCCGCGGTCGCTGTCGTCGGTGGGGCAGTCCTGGCCGGCAGTGGATTTCGCCGCTGGTTTTGGGTTGGCGCCCAAGTCGGTGTCACCTTCGCGGTGGTGTTCGTCCACTGGCTGATCTATCAAAGTCTCTACGTAATCGGCGCTTTGTGTCCGTACTGCATGGTCGTGTGGGCGGTGACAATCCCGATATTCTGGTACACCACCGTGTACAACCTCCAGCACTTCCAGGGGTCCACGCCGCGATGGGCGCGACAGAGCATTGAGATCGCCACGGGTTACCACGGCGTACTTCTCACCGCCTGGGTTCTCCTCGTCATCACACTGATCGCGGCCCGTTTCTGGGACTACTGGATCAGCTTGATGTAACCGTCAGCACCAACTCCTTGGGCCACTTGAGTGATCCAAGCACCGCGAACACGCCGCTCATCATCGCTCGCGGGGCCGCGCCCGCACACCCGACCGCGCCCAGTTACAGGTGACAGCGCGGAGCATAATACACTGGCACTAACGTTCCGCGGTTCGAATCGCTTCACCATGGTCCTTCATGTGAGTGCGAGGTGCCTGCCCAACGCCGAAGGTGGCCCCAACCTTCCGTGCTGCGGAGGGGGAGAGTTCGAGTGAACACAATGCGCAAATCGGTATTCACTGCGGCGATCACCGCCGGTACTCTGCTGCTATCCGGCTGCACTGCAGACTCCCAGGGCGACGCTACGGCTACATCATCGGCGCCGGCTGAGGTTGCCCCGCTGGTGGCAGAAGATGTCTGGGTCAAAGCAGCTGACCCGAATGGCGCCGAAACTGAGCATTCCGGTGGCGAGATGAATCGCCAGGCCGAGGTGATGACGCCGGTGTTCGGAACCCTGCGAAATCAGTCCGACTCCGACCTTCGGCTGATCGGTGCTTCTTCCGACGTTTCCGAGCAGGCCGAGCTGCACGAGACTGTGCCCGGCCCGACCGGCGCGGCGACGATGCAGAAGCGAGAGGAAGGGTTTGCGATCCCTCCGGGCGGCGAACTCATTTTGGCGCCGGGGGGCAATCACGTCATGCTCATCGGGCTGCGTGGCCCGATCACCACAGGCCAACAGGTGACGATCACTCTCGAACTCGACGATGGCAACAGCACTGAGATGGTCGTCTCAGGGAGATCCTTCGAGGGGGGCAACGAAAAATATCAGGGCGGGGAGTGAACGACGGTGGCGAGGTCTGACCGTGGTCCACAACTCGGCCGCCGGGGCTTTCTGACCGGTGGCGCCGCTCTGGCCGGCGGCGTCGTAGGATTCGGTGTCGCCGATAGGACCGCCACTTCCAGCTCCGCAGACAGGGCTGTTCTCACCGATTCTCGCGCGGTCGGAGACGCGACGGAGCCATTCTATGGCGACCGACAGGCCGGAGTGACCACCGCGCCGCAGGCGCACGCGGTCTTCCTGGCCTTTGACCTCAGCAAGAAGGCGCACCGAGAGAACCTCACTGGAGTGCTGCGCACCTGGACTCACGACGCCGCCCGGTTGGCGCGGGGTCGAAGCGGACTTGCCGATCTCCAGCCCGAGTTGGCAGAGCATCCTGCCCGACTGACAGTCACCATCGGTTTCGGTCCCAACCTGCTCGGCAAAGTCGGACTGGGCGGCCGCAGTCCGCAGTGGCTTCGACCGCTCCCCGCTTTCCCGCAGATTGACCGTCTCGAGGACAGATGGTCCGGCGGAGACCTGTTGCTTCAGATCTGCGCGGATGACCCACTCACGGTGGCTCACGCCGCCCGCGTCCTGGCCTCCGGTGTCCGTGGTGTCGCCACCCAGCGGTGGGTCCAGCGCGGATTCCGGCGGGCAGTTGGCACCGATCCGTCCGGCCGGACGCAGCGGAATCTGTTTGGCCAGCTTGACGGCACCGTCAACCCCGCCCCCGCCGAATCCGACTTCGAGGCGCTGCTGTTTTCAGA
>NZ_BCSL01000071.1:0-9055 GCF_001570845.1 Dietzia papillomatosis NBRC 105045
CGGGTCCCGCCCGTCGCGTCCGCCCACCGGACGAGCCGACGGTGGCGGTGGGTGAACAGCGCTCCGACGACCGCCCGCACCACCGGCCGCGGCAGCACCGCCCGCGGCACCGCGCGCAGGGTGTCGGTGACGCGGGTCGTTCCGTCGGACAGCGCCTCGAGGTCACGGTGGTGCTCCCACACGCGGCACGAGCCGAGACGGGAACGTTCGCGGAAGTACCGGGGCGGCGAGACCTCGAGGATCGTCAGGTCGTCGAACTCCAGCGGGATCACACCGGCCAGCAGGATCCACGCCCGCCCGACCGGACGGCCCGTCGGCACGTCCGCGATGGACGTGCCGACGAGCGCGGCCGGGAACCGCATGGTCAGCAGGGGCCCGAACTCGTGGGCGACGCCGCAGGGCGTCACGATGCGCGCCCACACCCGCTCGCGCGGCGCGCGCACCACGCTCGAACGGACCACCTCGACAACGCCCCCGAGATCACTCTCGGCGCCGCCCGGGGTGGCGCGGCGCGGGCCCCTGTGACGGCTCACCGGGGCGAAGGGCCGGCGTCCGCCGCCGCATGCCCGGCCGGTCCCGCGGGGTCGCCGGAGTCGGCGGGACGACCGCGCGGGCCGGGCTCGTCGTCGCCCTCGTCGTCGTGTCCGTCTTCGTGGCCCTCGCGGTCCGGCCCCGACACCTCGTCCACCTCCGGCACCAGGCCCGGCCCCGGGCCACCACCGTCGGCGCCGCCATCCCCCCGCGCGGCGAGGTACCGCACGATCGTGTTGGCCATCGCGGTAACCGGCACCGCGAACAGTGCGCCGACGATGCCGAACAGGTACGTGCCGGCCGTGACCACGAGGATCACCGCCAGCGGGTGCAGCGCCACCGCGTGACCCATGAGGATCGGCTGCAGCACGTGCGACTCGAGCTGGTGGACGACCACGACGATCGCCAGCATCGCGATCGCGATGGCCGGGCCCCGCTCGACCACCGCCAACACCGTCGGCACCAGGCCCGCGACCAGCGTCCCCACGATCGGCACGAACGACGCGAGGAACACCACCACGACGATCGGGATCACGAACGGCACGCGCAGCAGCGCGGCGCCGATACCCACCCCGGCCGCGTTGATCGCGGCCACCGTGAGTTGCGTCCGTGTGTACGCGCCCAGGCTGCCCCAGCCGTGACGGAACGCCGAATCGACGTGCGCGCGGCTCGCGCGCGGCAGCCAACGCACGAAGAACTCCCACAGCTTCTCGCCGTGGTAGAGGAAGAAGAAGAGCGCCACCAGGCAGATGAGCACCCCGGCCACCGCGTCGACGGCGGTGTGCCCGAACTGGACGGCGCCGGCCGCCACGGCCTCCGAGTGGGACTCGATCCACGTCCGCGCCTGCCCCACCGCCTCCTGCAGCCGGTCGGCCGTGAGGTGCAGCGGCCCCTCCTCGAGCCACCGCAACGCCGCGTCGGTGCCGGAGGAGATCTGCTCCCGCATCCGCGGCACGCCGGTGGCGAGCTGGGTGGTGACCGCCGCGAGCGCGGCGAGGATGACCGCCAGGACCCCGACGACGACGACGAGGGCCGCCGCCGCACGCGGGACCCGCTGCGGGATCCGGTCCACGAGAGGTCTGAGCATGGCCGCGAGCAGGACCGCGATCGCGACGGGCGCGATGATCACCGACAGCCGACCGATCGCCTGCCCGAGCAGCCAGCCACCACCGGCGATGAGGAGCAGACACGCGGACCACGCCGCCGCCAGCAGGACCGGGTACGGGAGGTGCTCGCGGGCGACCGGCGGAGATGCCATGTCATGAGAATAGGCGCGGGTGAAGGTTTCCTCCCCGACATCGAGCGGTTGCGGACCGGTCAGGTCTGGGCAGAATCCCGGCCACGGACAGATCACACCCCGCGAAGGAGCATCGATGCCCGATAAGAGGTCAGATTCCAAGTCCGCCGCCCGGTCCGCCGCCGAGAAGATCGTGGACAAGGCCGAGGAACTCGCCGACGACCTGGTCGGCAGCGCCGACGTCGTCCCCGGCACCCCCGGTTCCCGCCCGCCGACCGTGGACGAGCCCACCGAGCCCACCAGCCCGCTGCCGCCCAAGGCGGACCAGAAGGGCGCCACCCCGTACGGCCCGACCGGCGCCGAGCCACCCGGCTCCGTCACCGCCCGCGAGGAGGTCATGCGCCAGCAGGGCGCCTTCCTCACCACCGCGCAGGGCGCCCGCCTGTCGGACACCGACCACTCGCTCAAGGCCGGCCGCCGCGGCCCCGTGCTGCTGCAGGACCACCATCTGCGCGAGAAGATCATGCACTTCGACCACGAGCGCATCCCCGAGCGCGTGGTCCACGCCCGCGGCGCCGGCGCGCACGGCGTCTTCCGCGCCAACGGCGCCGCCGCCAGCGTCTGCAAGGCCGGCGTGTTCGCCGAGGGCAAGGAGACCGAGATCTTCGTCCGCTTCTCCACCGTGCTCGGCAACCGCGGCTCCGCCGACACCGTCCGCGACACCCGCGGGTTCGCGACCAAGTTCTACACCGACGAGGGAACCTGGGACCTGGTCGGCAACAACATCCCCGTGTTCTTCATCCAGGACGCCATCAAGTTCCCCGACGTCGTCCACGCCGCCAAGCCGCACCCGGACCGCGAGATCCCGCAGGCCCAGAGCGCGCACGACACCTTCTGGGATTTCGTCTCCCTGCACACCGAGGCTCAGCACCACACCCTGTGGAACATGTCCGACCGCGGCATCCCGCGCTCGTACCGGATGATGGAGGGCTTCGGCGTCCACACCTTCCGGCTCGTCAACGACGCCGGCGAGACGAGCCTGGTGAAGTTCCACTGGAAGCCCCACCTCGGCGTCCACTCGCAGGTGTGGGAAGAAGCCCAGATCACCGGCGGCATGGACCCGGACTTCCACCGCCGCGACCTGGCCGACGCCATCGAGGCCGGCGCCTTCCCCAAGTGGGACCTCGGCATCCAGGTCTTCCCCGACACGGTCGACGAGAACGGTGTCAGCGAGATGTTCCACGGCATCGACCTGCTGGACCCGACCAAGATCGTGCCGGAGGAGCTCGCACCTGTGCAGGTCATCGGCACGATGGAGCTCAACGCCAACGTCAAGAACTTCTTCGCCGAGACCGAGCAGGTCGCGTTCCACCCGGGCCACCTCGTGCCGGGCATCGACGTCACCAACGACCCGCTCCTGCAGGGCCGCCTGTTCTCCTACCTGGACACGCAGCTCCTGCGCCTGGGCGGGCCGAACTTCGGGCAGATCCCGATCAACCGCCCGCACGCGCCCGTCAACGACATGTTCCGCGACGGGTTCCACCAGTCCGCCGACCACGTGGGCGTGGCCCCGTACCAGCCCAACAGTCTTGACGGCGGCTGCCCGTTCATGGCGGGCACCACCGACGGCGCGCTGGTCGAGGTGGCGCAGACGATCGCCGAATCGCAGATCGAGCGGGCCACCCCGGCCAGCTTCGACGATCACTTCTCGCAGGCCACGCTGTTCTACAACAGCCTCACCGACGTCGAGAAGGAGCACGTCGCCGAGGCGTACACGTTCGAGCTGGGCAAGTGCTACGAGCAGGCCATCAAGGTGCGGCAGGTCGAGCAGCTCGCGCACATCGACCACGATCTGGCCGTCACCGTGGCCGCCGGACTGGGACTGCCCGCGCCGGCGAAGGTGCCCGTCGCCGAGGTCGTCACCAGCCCGGCGCTCTCGCAGATCGGCAAGGAGTGGCCGTCCGACGGCCGCCAGATCGGCATCCTCGTCACCGAGGACTCCGACGTCGATGCGGTCTCGAACCTCGTCCAGGCGGTGTTCGACGACGACATGGTGCCGCTGGTGATCGCCCCGACCGGCGGGAGGCTCGGGGACCCGGAGGCCGGCGAGGCCGTGTCGGTATCCCGGACCTATCAGACGCAGCGGTCCATCGAGTTCGACGCCCTCGTGGTGGTCGATCTCCCCGCCAATCCGCGCACGGACATCCTCATCAGCGAGATGTTCCGGCATAAGAAGGCCATCGCGTCGCTCGCGTCCGTCGACCGGTACGCGGACTTCGGGATCACCACCGACACCCCGGGCGTCGTGCAGGTTGATTCCGCGGCCGGCGTGGTGCCCGCGCTCACGCCGCTGCTGGCGAACCACCGCGTGTGGGAGCGGCCCGACCCGGCGCGGGTCTGATTCGGGCCCGCTCCGGTGGCGCGGGGATGGGCGGCGAGTAGGGGCCCGCGCACGCCGCCCCGGGGCCTGCGGGTTCGCACGCCGCCCATCGGAGCGCACGCCGCCTATCGAGTCGCACGCCGCCTATCGGAGCGCACGCCGCCTATGGGGCCCCTTAGGTGGCGCGTGCTCCGATAGGCGGCGTTGCTGCGGAAGCGGCTCGGCCGCAGTCGACACGGGGTTCTGGAACCTCTGCGGCGGGCGAGGCGGTGTTCTGGATCCTCTGCGGCGGGCGAGGCGGGGCCCTGCGGAAGACGATGCCGGGCCCCGCCGCACGATCTGCCCCTCCGATCTCGCCTCGCGCCTCGGAAGTCGATCCGCTCGCGGAACTCCGCGGGCGTATCGCAATCCGAGGGGCGGATTCCTCGTGAGGCTCCTCGGCCGGTGTGCAACCGTCCCCGGGGGCCGGCGGGCACGGGTAGCGTCGCCGCCATGAGCGACTACGCCTCCTCACGGGACGCCGCCGCAAGCGAGGCCGCCAGCAGCGAGGGTGCCGCCGCGAGCGGGGCCGCCAGCGACCGTGCCGATGCGGATGCCGGCGCCGGTCCGGCCGCCGGGTACCGCCTCGAGGCGCGGCGAGTGATCGCGGCGAACGCGGGCCGGGTGTTCGCCGTGCTCTGTGATCCGGACGGACACGTGGCCATCGACTCCTCCGGCATGCTCCAGTCGGCGGAGGGGCCGGTGGTCACCTCCGAGGGCGACAGGTTCGTCGTCCACATGGACCGCGAGTCGCTGGGTGACTATGACATGGGTGAGTACGACGTCACGGTGATCATCACCCGGTTCGAGCCGGACGCCGAGATCGCCTGGACCATCGACGGCACCATCAAGCCCCCGATCGGGCATACCTACGGCTACCGCCTCATCCCGCTGGGCAATGGCGATAACGGCGATGGCGACGGCGCCGAGGGGGCGCGTACCGAGGTCGTCAGCTATTACAACTGGTCCGATGCGCACCCGGACTGGCGCGACTCGGGGGTGCTGCCGGTGCTGGACGCATCGGCGCTCAAGGCGACGCTCGGAATCCTCGACCGGGCGGTCAGGAGGGGATATGTCCGCGGCTGATCCGACCAACCCACGGCCGGACCTGTGGTTCGCCCGCGACGGCATGGAGTTGCGTGCCGTCGACTCCGGCCCCGCCGACGGCGAGGCGATCGTCCTGCTCCACGGGTTCCCGCAGCGCACCTCCAGCTGGGACCTCGTGTCTCCGCTCTTGCACGCGGCCGGGTACCGGACCCTCGCGCTGGACCAGCGCGGGTACTGCGAGTCCGCCCGCCCCCGTGGTCGGCGCGCGTACCGACTGTCGGAACTGGTGGGGGACGTCCTCGCCCTGCTCGACGCCGCCGGCCTGCCCGACGCCCACGTGGTGGGTCACGACTGGGGCGCCGCCGTCGCGTGGGGTGTCGCCGGGGCGCACCCCGAGCGGGTCCGGACGCTCACCGCCGTGTCGGTCCCCCACCCCGCCGCCTTCCTCAAGGCCATGGTCGCCTCCGACCAGCTGCTGCGATCCTGGTACATCGGGCTCTTCCAGCTGCCGTTCCTGCCGGAGCGACTGCTCACCTCGGCCGGCCCGCGGCCCGAGAAGGCCCTGGCCGGGATGGGTATGACGCCCGAGATGATCGAGCGCTACCGGCGTGAGATGGTCGACGCCGGCGCGATCCCCGGGGGACTCGGCTGGTACCGGGCCCTGCCCTTCGCCCCACCGTCCCGCTCGACCGCGGCGGTCCGTGTGCCCACCACCTTCGTGTGGAGTGACCGCGACCCGGCCCTGGGCCGCGGGGGCGCCGAGCGGACCCGCCACCACGTGGACGCCGACTACCGGTTCGTCGAGATGAGCGGGGTCAGTCACTGGATCCCCGACGAGCGGCCGGCAGAGCTGGCCGATGCAATCGTGGCCCGCGCCCGGTCGACCGCGGACGGCTCGGGGCCCGGGGCCTGAGCTCCACCACACCGGGTGCGCGCGGCGCGGCGTGGTGTCACGCTGGGCCGATGTTCTTCATCTTCGGCTTCAAGAACTCGTCCCGGAACCTCGGGCTGGCCCGGGCCACGTGCCCGAACTGCGGCAACGTCGCCGCACAGCGGGTCGACCGTCGCAAGCGGGCGTTCTCCCTGTTCTTCGTCCCCATCATCCCGCTGGGGTCGTCGTACACCGCCACGTGCACGGCGTGCGGCATCACCACCAAGATCGACCGGTCGCGGGCCGACGGGATCCTGTCCGGCGCGTACTGATCCGGCCGCTCAGCTCTCCCGCGCCGCCACCGGCCGGGCCTTCTCCTCCCACGGCGGCGGGATCGTGGCGGCGACCGCTGCGGCCAGGAGGGTCGCGCCGCAGCCGAACATCAGACCGACCCGGAATCCGGTCTCGGTGGGGACGAACAGCCCCTCGAAGTCCATGGACATCTGGGTGAGCAGCACGCCGAGCACCGCGGCAGAGGTCGTGGTGCCGATGGAGCGCATGAGTGTGTTGACGCTGTTAGCCGAGCCCATCTCGGAGGTGGGCACCGAGGCCATGATCAGCGCGGGCATCGCACCGTAGGCCAGCCCCACTCCGCCGCTCACCACGATGCCGACGGTCATCACACCCCAGGTCGATCCCATGAGGAACAACCCGGACGCATAGCCGACCGCGACCACCAGCGCTCCCAGGATGAGCGTGGTCTTGGGACCGCGGGTGCCGATGAGTCGCCCGCTGAGTGGGGAGACCGCCATCATCGCCAGCCCGCCGGGCGCGCTCCACAACCCCATGGCCACCATCGACTGGCCCAACCCGTGCCCGGTCTCGACAGGGAGCTGGAGAATCTGGGGCATGATCAGCAGCTGCGCATAGAGGCCCATGCCGATGGT
This sequence comes from Dietzia papillomatosis NBRC 105045, assembly GCF_001570845.1. Taxonomy (NCBI): domain Bacteria; kingdom Bacillati; phylum Actinomycetota; class Actinomycetes; order Mycobacteriales; family Dietziaceae; genus Dietzia; species Dietzia papillomatosis. Next base: position 7,053 of record NZ_BCSL01000071.1, read on the forward strand.
CACCGAGGCGATGTTGGTCATCAGGACGGGGCGACGGGCGGCAACCCGCAGGTCCACGATGGGTGAAGGGTGCCGAAGGACCCACAGTGCCCATCCGGGCAGCGACACCGCGGTGAGGGCCAGCAAGCCGAGGGTCAACGGGGAGCCCCAGCCCCAGTCGGCGCCCTTGGACACCGCCAGCAGCAGCGAGATGAGGGCGATCGCGAGCCCCACTGCGCCGATGACGTCGAGCGTGCCGTCCGGTTTGGCGGCCGGCAGCGTCCAGAGACGCACCATCATCATCACGATGATCGCCACGCCCAGGGCCCCGGACCCCCAGAACATCCACTGCCACGAACCGTATTGCGCCAGGGCGGCCGCCGCCGGGAGCCCGAGCGCCCCTCCCACTCCGAGCGACGAACTCATCAGACTGATCGCCGGTGCGAGTCGACGCGCCGGGAGGATCTCGCGCATCGTGGCGATGCCGATGGGGATCACACCGATTCCCACGCCCTGCAGGGCGCGCCCGATGAGCATCGGCCACAGCGAGGTGGCCAGTGCGCACAGCACCGAGCCGACGACCATGACCGCCGTGCAACCGATGAGCACGTACTTCTTCGGATAGAGGTCTCCCAGTCGTCCCATGAGCGGACCGGCCACCGCTCCGGCGAGCAGCGTGATGGTGACGACCCAGGAGGCGTTGACCGCGGAGGTGTTGAGAATCGCCGGCAGCATGCCCAGCAGCGGGATGACCAGCGTCTGACTGAGAGACATGACGATGCCGCCGAAGGCGAGGACCGCGATGAGACCGTTCTCGTCCGACCGGACGGTGTCGGCGTCCCCACCGCGCGTTCGTGCCATCATCCCGTGTCCTTCCGACCGAGGCTCGCTTCCGGAGCCTCTCGTCGGACATTACAGACAGGTGTCGAACGGGTTCTCGTTCCGGGCACGGCCACCGTGTTCGACATGACGGTCCGACGTGGCGGAATCCTTGCGGAGTCTTGTCTGCCGCTGTCCGCGGTGCGACGATGAGCGGGTGGACACCACCGGCTCGACCCGGCGGATCACCCGCCGGCCCACCGTCTCCGTGGGGGCGTTCCTCGCCGCCACGGCCGTCGCAGTGGCCGCCGCCGTCACGGCCCCGGCCACTGCGAGCGCCCAGGACTCCTCTGAGGCCATCCCGCTCCTGTTCCCCGCTCCCGACCGCGTGATCGCCGTGGGCGGCTCACCCACTGGGCTGTGCGCGGGCGCGATCTCCACCACGCTCGACGGCGACGGGTACCCGGACACGGCGTCCGTCTCCTGGGCCTTCGCCGTCGTCGGGGTGGGCCCGTGCAACCTCACGGCCACCCTCTCGTGGCGCAACCTCGACACCGGCGCCACCGGGGAGAAGATCGCGCAGGTCCCGTTCCCGCGGATCTCGACGGGCATCCCCGATCCGATCTCCCACCCCTACGAAGCGCAGATCTCCACCGGCCCGGGGCGGGTCGAATACCGACTCACCACCACCGGCGGGGCCGTCGCCGGACCGATCGTCGTGGAGACGGTCGCCTACGACGGCTGACGACGCCGGGGGCGCGCAGCACCCGGACCGGGCAGCCGCTCCGGGCCAGCATCGTGTCGGTTGCCAAACCGGTTCCAGTAGCGGACGTGAGCATCTCCGGATGTGCACTCACCAGCGGAATTAGAAGTGCCGCTATACAGGCGCGGGAGACGGGAAGTCACAGTGGAGCCCAACTCCGCGTCCTGTACACTTGTGCGTACAGGAGGGTTTGAGATGAAGACAATGAGCTACACCGAGTCCCGGGCCCGCTACGCCGAGGTCCTCGACGGGGTCACCAACGACCGCGAAGAGGTCATCATCACCCGCGCCGGCCACGAGCCGGTGGTGATGGTGTCTCTCGACGAGTACGAGTCCCTGCGCGAGACCGCCCACCTCATGCGATCACCGGCCAACGCCCGACGCCTGCTCGATGCGATGGAGCGGCTCGAGTCCGGCCGCGGCCAGGCGCGCGACCTGCTCG